>CALSBD010000283.1:0-5113 GCA_943373055.1 Rhizobium sp. Q54 | reverse complement strand
GCTCGCTTGATGCCACCATCGAAGAGATCCTAGCGGCCTGCGAGGCGGGCGACACCGACCGGATCAAGGCGCTGTTATGGGGCGTGGTCTCCCGCTACAAGATCGCCAACGCACCCGCCCGGGTCGCCAACGGCTGAAGCCGGATGGATCGGTGTTCGGCCCCTCCTCGGCGGTCGTCAGGACCGCGGGACGCGACCGCTTGATTGAGTTGGAGACCTCCCATGACCTTGCCGAAGCCGACGACGCCGCTTGACCGCCTCATGCTCGCGCTTGACGTGGAAACAGTCGATGCCGCGCGGCGGATGATCGAGCACACCCATGGCGCGGTCGGCGTTTACAAGATCGGCTACCGGCTCGCCTATCAGCCCGGCGGGCTCGCGCTCGCGCAAGAGCTGTCGCAGGCGGGCGTGCCGGTGTTTCTGGATTTAAAGCTTCTCGATATCGACAACACCGTCAGCCAAGGCGTCGAGGCGGTGGCGCGGCTGGGCGTGGCGTTCTTGACGCTGCACGCCTACCCCAAGGCGATCCGCGCCGCGATTGCCGGCAAAGGCACATCAAAGCTGACCTTGCTCGGTGTCACCGTGCTCACATCGATGGACGACGCGGACCTCGATGCGGCCGGCTATCGCCTGTCGGCGGCCGATCTGGTGCTGGCCCGCGCCAAGGATGCAGCTGCGGCCGGGCTCGACGGGCTGGTCTCGTCGGCGGCCGAGGTGGCCGCAATCCGCGCAGCGGTGGGGCCTGACATGGTGCTCGTCACCCCCGGGATCCGCCCCGCGGGCGCGGAGGCGAGCGACCAGAAGCGCGTGATGACGCCGGCCGACGCGATCCGGGCGGGCGCGGACTATCTGGTGATCGGCCGACCGATTTTGGCAGCGGTTGATCCGCGCGCGGCCGCGCTGCAGGTGCTCGACGACATCGCGGCGGCTGGTTGAGACGCGCCGGGTCACCGCCGCTTCGGCCTTATCCCTTAGGGGTAGATGTTACATGGATTTCGGTGAGCATGTAAGCAATTCCCACTAGGTGTCTTGTAGTATTCAAACGATTTAAATACGAATACGTCTTTGGTCGCACGACGAACTACTCACTGGCGAAAGAATTCGCTGAGCGTATGGTGCGTTTGATTGTCGCGCCGGCTTTGTCGCGCCGCGACCGATCGTCTGAATTGGGATGAAACGGGCGTCTGATCGGCTGGGAGGAACCGCTGATCGGGCACGCGAACTCATGCGCACGACCGAGATGGCCGCATTCGCCGCCTTCTGGCCCCGCGCGAATTGGAGGTCGACACTTGGGTGTCGACAAGGGAGGTCAACGTGCAAGCGGATATCGTCAAACGGATTCAAGCGAATCCAAAATACACGGAGCTGGTGACCCAGCGCCGTAGCTTTGGGTGGATGCTCAGCATCGTTATGCTCGGCATTTACTACGGCTTCATCTTGGTGGTTGCGTTCAATCCGGCCCTTCTGGGGACCAAGATTGGCGCCGGCGTCACCACGCTGGGCATTCCAGTCGGCCTCGCGGTGATTTGCTCGGCCTTCATCCTGACCGGCATCTATGTCGTGCGTGCCAACGGCCGCTATGACCGTCTGATCGCCGACATCAAGGCGGAGGCGCTGAAATGAGCCTTCTTCGGATCCTTCCCGCGGCCGGTCTCGCCGCCTGCCTCGCCGCTGGCGTGGCCTTCGCCGCCGGTCCCGATCTTGGCAATGTCGCCAAGTCGACGACCAACTGGACGGCGATCATCATGTTCCTCGCGTTCGTCGTCGCGACGCTGGGCATCACCAAGTGGGCCGCCGCGCAGACAAAGTCGGCCGCTCAGTTCTATACCGCCGGTGGTGGCATCACCGGTTTCCAGAACGGTCTGGCGATCGCCGGCGACTATATGTCGGCCGCTTCGTTCCTGGGCATTTCGGGTCTCGTCTATACGGCGGGCTATGATGGCCTGATCTATTCGATCGGGTTCTTGGTCGGCTGGCCGATCATCATGTTCCTGCTCGCCGAACCCTTGCGCAACCTCGGCAAGTTCACCTTCGCCGACGTTGCCTCGTTCCGCCTGGGCCAGACGCCGATCCGCGTGCTCGCGGCCTGCGGCTCGCTGACCGTTGTCGCGTTCTACCTGATCGCGCAGATGGTGGGCGCCGGCAAGCTGATCCAGCTGTTGTTCGGCCTCGACTATGCGATCGCCGTCGTGCTGGTCGGCGTGCTGATGGTCACCTATGTGATGTTCGGCGGCATGGTGGCGACCACCTGGGTGCAGATCATCAAGGCAGTGCTTCTGCTGTCGGGTGCCACGTTCATGGCGCTGGCGGTGCTCGCCCAGTTCAACTTCTCGCCCGAGGCGCTGTTCGCCAAGGCCGTGGAAGTGAAAGCGACCGACAAGATCATGGCGCCGGGCGGCCTCGTGTCCGACCCGATCGAGGCGATCTCGCTCGGCCTCGGCCTGATGTTCGGCACCGCCGGCCTGCCCCACATCCTGATGCGGTTCTTCACCGTGTCGGACGCCCGCGCCGCGCGTAAGTCGGTGTTCTATGCGACCGGCTTCATCGGGTACTTCTACATCCTGACGTTCATCATCGGCTTCGGCGCGATCGTGCTCGTCTCGACCAATCCGGAGTACATCGATCAGGCGAAGAACGCCATCAAGGGCGGCTCCAATATGGCGGCCATCCATCTGGCGGCTGCGACGGGCGGCAACCTGTTCCTCGGCTTCATCTCGGCGGTGGCGTTCGCCACGATCCTGGCGGTCGTGTCGGGTCTTGCTCTCGCCGGCGCCTCGGCCATCAGCCATGACCTCTATTCGCAGGTCATCATGAAGGGCAAAGCGGATGAGCGGAAGGAAATGAACGTCTCGAAGATGGCCACCTTGGCGCTCGGCGTGCTCGCCATTGCGCTCGGCATCGCCTTCGAGAAGCAGAACATCGCCTTCATGGTCGGTCTCGCTTTCGCGGTCGCCGCGTCGTGCAACTTCCCGGTCCTGGCGATGTCCATGGGCTGGCGCGGCTGCACCACTCGTGGCGCCCTCATCGGCGGCTTCCTGGGTCTCGTCTCGTCGCTCGCCTTCGTGGTGCTCGGCCCGACGGTGTGGAAGGATACGCTCGGCTTCGCTCAAGCGATCTTCCCCTACAAGAACCCGGCGATCTTCTCGATGGCCATCGCGTTCATCGGCATCTACGTCTTCTCGCTCCTGGACAATTCCAAGCAGGCGCAGGACGAGAAGGAAAAGTTCGACGCCCAGTATGTCCGTTCGCAAACGGGCATCGGCGCGGCCGGCGCGTCGGCTCACTGAGCCACGCACGTCAGACAAAGCGGGTCCGGCGAGCCGCCGGGCCCCAGTCCAACCCGGCCCAGCCCAACCCGGCCAATTCTGGGACGGGTCCAAGTCTGGGACAGATCCAAGTCTCCAGCATGATCCCACGAAGGGGAAGCCGGTGATTGGCTGAAGTTCACGCGGTGACATAGGCTTAGAGCGCCGATCGGATGCAATCAGATCGACGCTCTTAGGGAGAACACGAGCCGCGGGGATCGCACGATCCTCGCGGCTTTTGTTTGGAAGGACGGCGCGAAGGTTCGCTTGGATGGACGGCGCGCTCGGGCCTTGAGCCTCATTCGAGGACGAGGAAGCCGGTTCTTGGGCGACGATCACGCGTTGGCATAAACTTAAAATACGGATCTGACGCCATCCGATCGAAAAGCGCTCTGGCGCCTTGATCGCGGCGAGACGTGCCGCGCGCGCGGTGCGACGACCCGGCCGGAGGGGGGCCGTCGCACCCATGCCCGTACGCACCCCTGCCGGTTTATTGCCACCTTACCCGCGCTTGGCGGCGAGCCGGTCGGACCACACAAGGTGGACGATGGCGAACGCCATGATCGCGGCACCGGCGGGGCCAAGCGCCGTGAGGCCTTGCGCGGCGAGCACGGCGCCGCCAATGAGCGAGCCAACCGACGCGGCAAGATAAATGATGGCGGAGTTGAGCGACAGGATCACCTGCGCGTCGGCCGGCGCGATCGAAACAATGCGGGCCTGCTGGGGCACCATGAAGGACCAGCCAAACACCGCCCACACGAAAAACACCAGAGCGCCGAGCCAAAGGCCATAAGGAAGCAGCGACACGATCGGCATCATGACGATCTGCATGCCGCACAACAAGAGAAGCGTCCGGCTCGGCCCGATGCGATCGGTGAGGAACCCACCCACCACATTGCCGACCACCGCACCGAGGCCAAACACGGTGAGCATTACCGTGACACCCGACCGGCCAGTGGCAAGCTTCGCCTCCACCAGCGGCGCCAGGTAGGTGTAGACCACATAGACCCCGCCGAGAAACGTGCCGGTGAACAGGATGGCGAGCGACACCGACGGCGTGACGAGCACCCGGCCGAGGCTTGAGAGCGACGCCGGCGCGACGCGAATGCCGGCCGGTAGCCGCACGGCAAGGATAGCGGTAACAACGAGGCCAAGCCCGACGACGACGAAGAATGCGGTGCGCCAGCCGAACGTATAGCCAAGCCACGCACCGGCCGGCACGCCAAGCACCTGGGCAAGCGTCAGCCCGGCAAACACGGTCGCCAGCACCTTGCCGCGCGCCTCCACCGGCGCCGATGCGATCGCAACGGCTGCCGCTCCCGGCGTGTAGAGCCCCGCACCGGCCGCCGCCAAGGCGCGTCCGGTATAAAGCACCCCCGCGGTCTCGGCGAGCGCGCACACGAGCGATCCGACGATGAAGACCACGAACCCCGCCAACAGCACCATGCGCCGGTCGATATGCCCGGTCAGCGCGGTCAGCACCGGCGAGGCGACCGCGTATGCGAGCGCATAGGCCGTCATCACCCACCCGGCCGCGGCGGTATCAAGCCGCAAATCATCGGCGATGGGGACCAGCACGCCGATGACGACAAACGCCCCCATGCCGACCACGAAATTGCCGATCGACAGCAAGGCCGGCAAACTCATCGGCGCGGTCGCGGGAGAGGGCTCACTCATGCGCGGTGTCACCGATCGGCTTTGGGGATGGGGTCGGACGTCACGTGCGGGTTGGTCAACGCGGTGACGGGCGTGCGCCGCGAGCGCTCGGGCCGATTGGCGATCAGCGCGGCGGAGATGATGAGCCCGGCG
>CALSBD010000282.1:0-5126 GCA_943373055.1 Rhizobium sp. Q54 | reverse complement strand
CAGCCACAGCGTCTCAATGAGCGGCACCAGCACCTGCGACGGTCCGGCAGTGTAGAGGAGAAAGTGGAACCGGTGGTTGCCGTCCATATACCCTTCGACATCGCCCGATGCCAGCGCCCGGTCGATTGAGGCGTCGGCGGCGCGCATCTCGGCAAGCCGCGCCTTATCGACGAACGCCAAGGCCCGACCGGCCGCCTCGCCCTCCAACAATTGCCGCGCGGTCATGAGCTCGTCGAAGCGCTCGCGCGACATGGTGGGCACTTGCACCCGACGGGTCAGCGACACATCGAGCGCCCGCTCGGCCGAGAGCCGGCGCAGCGCCTCGCGCACGGGCATCGACGACACGCCAAGCTCCTCCGCAAGGCCCCGCAGCGTGACGGCCCGGCCCGGCACGAACCGGCCCGTCACCAGCGCATGGCGCAGGCGGGCATAGACCTGATCGTGCAGCGGCGTGGACATCGCTCGATATCCAGTGAATGATGGTGACACGCTCGGGCGCTCCGAAGACGGATCGAACAATCCATCCCCGCGACACCACGCGCGGCGCCTTGACCCTTCCGAAACAATGTGATCACATTTTTGACGGCAATGAAAGATGGTCGCGCGACCGCCGCAGGGATGCGACATCCGCTTACGACCGCATGGGAGTCATGATGGCCGAGCTAGGGGTGGCCAAGGCGGGCGAAGGCGCCGCCGGCCTCAATGAAGTGGAGCGGTATCTGGCCACGCATCCGGACACGGAGGCGGTCGAGTTCCTCATCACCGATTCCAATGGCATTTTGCGTGGCAAGTGGGCGCCCGCAGGCGCCATCGCCAAGGCGTTCAAGGAAGGCGTGAACTTCCCGCTGTCCATGTTCGGCCTCGACGTGTGGGGGCGCGAGGTGATGGAAACCGGCCTTCATGTGGAGACCGGCGACCGCGACGGCTTTTGCAAGGCGATGCCGGGCACCTTGCGGCCCGTCCCATGGGCTGATCGGCCGACCGCGCAAGCCATCTTGTCCATGCACTCCGAGCGCGGCGAACCGTTCCATGGCGACCCACGCAATGTGTTGGCGAGCGTTTTGAAGCGGGTCGAGGCTGCCGGCTTCACACCTATGTGCGCCATCGAGTTGGAATTCTATTTACTTGATCCCAAGGCGCAGCCCTCGCCCAATGGCGTGATGCAGCCGGTGTTCCAAGGGGTGGGCGGCCCGGTGCCGCAAAACATGTATGCGCTATCCGATTTAGCGCAGTTTTCCGATCTTTTCTCCGATATCTGGGCCTATGGCAAGGCGCAGGGCTTGCCAATCGACACCATGGTGTCGGAGGCCGCTCCCGGTCAGTTTGAGGTCAATCTCAAGCATCGGCCCGATGCGCTCGCCGCCGCTGACGACGCGGTCATGCTCAAGCGTCTGGTGGTCGAAGTCGCCCGCCGCCACGGTCTGAAGGCAACCTTCATGGCCAAGCCCTATATCGACGTGGCCGGCTCGGGGCTTCATGTGCATGTTTCCATGCTCGATCAGGCCGGACGCAATATCTTTTCCCACCCCGACACCGGGGAGAAGCGCCTGGAACAGGCGATCGCGGGCCTGTTGCAGAACATGAAGGCTGCCACGCTGATTTTCGTGCCGACCTTGAACGGCTTCCGGCGCCTCCAACCGGGCTCCTACGCGCCGACGACCGCGTCGTGGGGGCACAACAACCGCTCGGTCGGCGTGCGCGTGCCGGCCTCTCCCCCTGAGGCGCGCCGGCTTGAGCATCGCATCGCCGGCGCCGACGCCAACCCCTATCTGGTCATGGCCGCCATCCTGGCTGGCATGCTTGATGGGTTGGAAGGCGAGCTGCAGCCGCCGCCGCCGGTCGACATCAATGCCTATGAAGAAGCCGTGCCGCGCCTGCCCGACGACATGGGCGAGGCGATCGCGTTGTTTGAGCGGTCGGACTTCATCCGCCGGGCGTTTGGCGTAGAGTATCGCAAGCTGTTTGCGCACCTCAAGCGTGCGGAGCTGCGCGCGTTCGACCGTGAGATCACCCCGCTGGAGCGCATGACCTATCTGTGAGGCGCCCCGGGCGTCCGGTCAGATGCTTCAGACCCGCTGCCTAACGTTGCGGCATGCGGTTAACGGGTGAAAAAAGTGGCAAACGCTTCAGTAAATTGGTTGTGGAAGGCAAAGGATTTTGATCACATTCCAGATCAGGGGGACCCCTCATCCGCGCGCCCCACGGGCGCGCTGAAATCACACCAGCGGTTCGGCCAACCGGACCCCGAGCAGGAGAGGACTCAAGATGCGTTTTTCGTTTGCGACCGCGGTCGCGGCCATCGCCGTGATGGGTATCGCGGTGCCGGGCGCCGAGGCCCAGCAACGCCAAGTGAATGTCTATAACTGGTCGGACTATATCGACGAGTCGATCCTGGAAGACTTCACCAAAGAGACCGGCATCAAGGTCCGCTATGACGTGTTCGATTCCAACGACACGTTGGAAACGAAGCTGTTGGCAGGCAAGTCGGGCTACGACATCGTGGTGCCCACGGGCCCCTTCCTCGCCCGTCAGATCAAGGCCGGCGTGTTCCAGAAGCTCGACAAGTCGAAGCTGACCAACTGGGGTAGTCTGTGGCCGATGGTGTCGGAGCGGCTCGCCAAGTACGACCCCGGCAACGAATACGCCGTCAACTACATGTGGGGCACCACGGGCATCGGCTACAACATCGACAAGGTGAAGGCGATCATGCCCGACGCGCCGGTCGACAGCTGGAAGCTCGTTTATGACCCGGCCTATGCCGCCAAGTTCAAGGACTGCGGCATCATGATGCTCGATTCGGCCGATGAGATCGTGCCGGGCGTGATGAACTATCTGGGTCTGAACCCCGATTCGAAGGACCCAGCTGATTTCAAGAAGGCGCAAGAGCACTTCAAGAAAATCAAGCCGTTCGTGCGCAAGTTCCACTCGTCGGAGTACATCAACGCGCTCGCCAACGGTTCGGTGTGCATCGTGGTGGGCTGGTCCGGCGACGTCATCCAGGCCAAGACCCGCGCGGACGAAGCCAACGCGACCAAGACCGACGCCTCCAAGCACGTGAACATCGCCTATTCGATCCCGAAGGAAGGCGCCTACATGTGGTTCGACAACATGGCGATCCCCTCGGATGCCAAGAACGTCGCCGAGGCGCACGAGTTCATCAACTATCTGATGCGCCCGGAAGTGATCGCCAAGGCGACCAACTATGTCGGCTATCCCAACGGCAACTTGGCGTCCAAGCAGTTCGTCGACAAGGCGATCCTGGAAGATCCCACGATCTACCCGCCGGAAGACGTGATGGCCAAGCTCTACACCATCACCCCCTACGACCAGGCGCAGCAGCGCGCGCTGACGGCGACGTGGCGTGACATGAAGCGCGGCCGCTGATCGGTCGACATTCCTGGCCCTGGCGCTCAAGCGGCGCCGGGGTCATCTGGCGGACGGAAACACAGGCGCCTCGCGATGCGCTTTTCTTTCCCGGCCCGCCATGGTCTCATTGCGTAAGGGAACCTTGCCGTGCGATCCCAGCCCGGCGCGGGTCTCGATTCAAGGGCCGCGTGGCCAAGGGGGTTATGATGGGTAAGAAACCGGTCGGACCGGTCCGGCGTAAGTTCGCGCCGTGGGAAGATCCCTCAATCAAGCCCCTCATCGAATTCAAGAACGTCATCAAACGCTTCGGCGATTTTACCGCCGTCAACGACGTCTCGCTCAACATCTATGAGCGCGAGTTCTTCGCCCTTCTGGGCCCATCGGGCTGCGGCAAGACCACGCTGATGCGCATGGTCGGCGGCTTTGATCATCCCACCGAAGGCGACGTGCTGCTCGCCGGCCAGAGCCTCAAGGGCGTGCCGCCCTATAAGCGTCCGGTCAATATGATGTTCCAATCATATGCATTGTTTCCGCATATGAATGTGACCGAGAACATCGCCTTCGGCCTCAAGATGGAGGGCATGCCCAAGGGCGAGATCGAGGCGCGGGTGCAAGAGATGCTCAAGCTCGTCAAGCTCGAGCCGTTCGCCACCCGCAAGCCGCACCAGATGTCGGGCGGTCAGCGTCAACGCGTCGCGCTCGCCCGCGCGCTCGCCAAGAAGCCCAAGGTCCTCCTCCTCGACGAGCCGCTCGGCGCGCTCGACAAGAAGCTGCGCGAGGAAACGCAGTTTGAGTTGATGGACATCCAGATGAACCTGGGCATGACCTTCTTGATCGTCACCCACGACCAGGAAGAGGCAATGACCGTCGCCGATCGCATCGCGGTCATGGACCACGGCAAGCTTGTTCAGGTCGCCCCGCCGTCGGAAATCTATGAGCAGCCCAATTCCCGCTACGTGGCCGACTTTATCGGCGACATCAATATCGTGGAGGGCAAGGTCGCCAGCGTGACCGGCACCACGGTGCGGCTGGAGGGCGCGGAGATCGGCGTGCCGATCGAGATCGAGCACGACGCCGGCGCCAAGGTGGGCGACACGGCGTGGATGGCCATGCGACCCGAGAAGATGCGCATCTCGCTCGATGCCCCCGCCGTCACCGACGTCAACGCGGTGCAGGGCGAGGTGTGGGACATCGGCTATGTGGGCGACATCTCGATCTATCACGTGCGGCTTCCCAATGGCCGCACGCTGCGCGCCACGCTCGCCAACCAGAGCCGTCTCGTCACCCGCCCAATCGGCTGGGACGATAAGGTGTGGCTGACCTGGCCGCGCGAAGGGGGCGTGCTGTTGACGCGCTAGGGCCTGTTGCAAGAACGCACGCGAAATCAGGGATCTAGAGTGCCCATCTGATGACATCGGATCAAACAGCGCTCTATAGGAGGGACGACCATGGCGACGCCTGAAACCGATCCCGCGCCGGGAACCACGGGGCCCGTCTTCACGCGCTGGCTGGTCGTGCTGATCCCTTATGTGTGGCTCCTCATCTTCTTCCTCATTCCGTTCGTGCTGGTCTTCCGCATCTCCATCTCCAACACGGAGATCGCGGCGCCGCCGTATTCGCCGCTGTTTGATGTATTCGGCGAAGGGATCGCGGCGACCCTCGCCAAGATGAGCGAGTGGACGCTTGATAACTATGGGCGCTTGTTCACCGACAGCCTTTATGTGGAGGCCTATTTAAACTCGGTGTGGATCGCTGGCGTG
>CALSBD010000281.1:0-5133 GCA_943373055.1 Rhizobium sp. Q54 | reverse complement strand
GTTCTGGATGGCGCCGCGCCAGACGATCGCTCGACCGCGCTCGATGTGGTCTGGTCAACACGCCTCTTTCGCAACGCCCATACGGATTTGGCGGTGGAATTGCGCATGAAACGGCAACGCATTGATGGCAATGGTTGGTTCGAAAGCGGCCCGCGGTTCTATCGCGAAGGTGTCGGCTACGTTCCACTGGGATAAACGGGACCACGGCTTCGCCTCACGGCGGCGGCGGATCCAGGAGAGGTCGGCCGCCTCCTGCCTCGCGCGGCGGTGGGCTGTGCATGAAACGGCGCACCGTGGGCGGGGCGACCCCCTTGTGCAGGGCTCGTATGCGATTAATCACCTGGGCGTCCGACTGGGTGCGCCGCTCGTTGTGGCGGACGTAATCGGTCCACGAGGGCACCCGATACGTCTCCGTCCACTGCTCTGGCGCTTCCACATCCCGCAACAGCGACCAGTGGCGCGCCCCATCGCGCAGGCGAATCCGCTTGCGCTCCTGCATGGCGGCGAGGAAGGCGTCCACATCGGCCTCATCGATCTCATAGCGGACCATGATGGTGATCGGGGCGCTTAGCGCTTCGACGGGTAACTTAACGGCCGGCTCCTGGAAGCGATTGAGCGGATCCAGATCAAGCGGCAACGCGGTCGGCACGGGGATGAGCCGGCCGAGCGCCGCTCCGCCCAAAAGCACCGCGCCGGCAGCCAAAAAGGCGCTCGGCATGCCATGAGTATCAGCGACCGCGCCCCAAAACGCGCTGCCCAATGCCATGCCGCCAAACACCGCCGTCTGATAAATCGACATCAGCCGACCCACCACCCAGCGCGAGGTGGAGAGCTGAACGGTGGCATTGAAAAGCGACAGCGCGACCACCCAAAACAGCCCCGAGACGAACAGTGCGACCGCGGCCAAGGTGAATGCGTTGGTGAGGGCCAGGATCGCGCACGCCAGCGCCTGGGCTGCGAAGGCGAGCCGCACGATCCCTTCGCTGGACAACCGCTCGGACAGCGTGCGCCGCCCGAACGCGCCCGCCAATCCACCAAATCCAAAGCAACCCAGCAGAATGCCATAGCCCGTCGCCGTGCTCTCCAAGTGCGCGCGGGTATAGATCGGCAACAGCGCTTGGATGATCGAGCCGGCCGAACCATAAAGAAAGCCGCGGACAATCAGCTTCACGAGGTCGGGCGAATTGGCCGCGTACGTGAGGCCGGTTGCGAGCGCGGCCACGAACGGCTCGCGTGGCAGCCGGCGCGGCGGAGCGTTTGACCGCCAGGACACCAACGCGCCGATGAGCGACAGATAACTGACCGCATTGACGAAAAACGCCGCCGCCGCGCCCACCGACGCCACGATCAGCCCACCCACGGCCGGCCCCACGCACCGCATGAGGTTAAACCCGACCCCATTGAGAGAAACAGCCGCCGGCAGGTCCTTGCGGTCGACCAGATCACCCATCGAGGCTTGCCAAGACGGGTTATGCAGCGCCGTGCCGCAGCCAACCA
Organism: Rhizobium sp. Q54; assembly: GCA_943373055.1. Taxonomy (GTDB): domain Bacteria; phylum Pseudomonadota; class Alphaproteobacteria; order Rhizobiales; family Ancalomicrobiaceae; genus CALSBD01. The sequence goes on along the minus strand of CALSBD010000281.1, from coordinate 3,636 downwards.
AAAACGTCAGTGCCAGAAGCGACCAGGGTGATAGCCAGTTGAGATATGCCAGCAGCGCCAACACAAGCGACATGACGAGCATGAAGAGCTGCGCGACGATCTGCACCGCGCGCCGATCGAAACTGTCGGCGAGCACGCCGGCGACCATGGAAAACATCACGATCGGCATCGACGCGGCGAACTGAACGAGCGCGACCATGCCCGGCGACGGCGCCATCGCCGTCATCTGCCAAGCAGCCCCCACCTGCTGAATCAGCGCGCCGGCGTTCGACACCAGCGACGCCAGCCACAAGGTGCGAAAGGCCGGATTGGCCAACGCCGAGGCCACCGATGCCGTCGCCATCGGCGACCCGCGCAACGGGGTCGCCGATGGGCGCTTAGACGCGCGCGGATGCTCGTTCATGGAGCGTCCTTCGCCCCAATCGTCTTGCGCGCCGCGATCGTGCGGGCGGCGTAGGCCGAAAAGCCAAACATCGTCGCCATCAGCAAGGTGCCCCCGCCATAGAGGGCGGCCGTGAGGCCGAACACCTGGCCGAGCAAGCCGAACATGGCGGGGCTCAGCATTTGCGAAAAGCGATTGACCAACAGCCGAAGCCCCATCAGCCGCCCGCGCTCGCCCTCGCCTATGGCATCGACCATGATCATGATGCTGACCGGCAAATTGACGCCAAGCGCGCCGCCCATCACCACCACCAAAATCAAAATGGACACCGTGCTTTGCCCAGCGAGCGGCGTCAGAAGCACGCATGCAGCCGCAATGAAGCCCGCACCGGTCAAGATCTGTTCGTTGGAAAACCGCTTCGACAGCGGACCAAGCAAGTAGCGCGACAGCATCCCGGCAAGGCCCTTAAGCGTCAGGGCAGCGGAGATCACCATCACCGAAAAGCCGAAGCTGTCCATGAAGATCGGCAGAAAGCTCATGTAGAGCGACTGGATGTACATGATGATGAACGTGGCGGTCAGGCCAAACTGCACAGGGCGATGCCGGGTGAGATGAAGCCCGCTGCGATAGCTCGCCATCACGCCACCCACGCTTAAGATGTCCTGCGTCGTCAGCTTGGTCGCCTCGCTGGCGGGATGAACATAAAAGCGGCTGGCGACCAGCAAAAGGATCAAGAACACGCCGGTCGCAATGGACGACACTTCAAACGCGGCGCGATAGCCCTCCAGTGGCACGGAAAACTGCGAGACGACCAAGCCGCCCAACAACGGCCCCAGCATGGTGCCGCCCGACATCCACATCGAATACTGCTTGATCGCCGCGTTGCGCCGCTCGCGCTCGCCCGCCGAAACGAGCACTTGGAACGACGACGCCATCACGATGATGGCGGTTCCCAGAAACAGCTGGGACAAAAGAAGCAAGGTGAGATCGGTCGCCAAGAACGTCAGCACCATCGAAGCCAATAGGCACAGCGTGCCGAACACCAGCATGCGCATGGGCCCGATACTGTCGATCAATTGGCCCGACGGCATGGCGATGAAGATCGGCAGCAGTGCCCGCAGCGTCACGAGTAAGCCGATCATGAACGTCGAGGCGCCCAACTCCTGCGCATAGAGCGAGAAAAACGGGTTGGCGAGGCCGGTGATGGTGAAGAAGAAGCCACCGCCCACCACGCCAAACGTGCGAAACCGCTCACCCGGCATGATGGCACGCCTCCTTGCGACGGTTGGCCCGTTCCACCAGCGCCGGCTTGGTCTCACGGCACAGATCCGTCACTTTCGGGCAGCGCGAGGCGAACGCGCAGCCGGCGGGGATGTTGAGCGGGCTTGGCAATTCGCCAGCGATGATCTCCACCGTCCGATCCGCCTCGATCACCGGGTCGGGGACAGGGACGGCGTCTAAGAGCGCGCGGGTATAGGGGTGAGCGGGCGCGCGAAACACCTCTTCGGCCCGGCCATACTCGACCACCTCGCCCAGATACATCACCGCGATCCAATCCGACACATACCGCACGGTCGACAAATCATGGGAGATGAACACGAAGCTGATGCCGAGCTGTTCTTTGAGATCGCACAACAGGTTGATGATCTGCGCGCGCACCGACACATCCAGCGCCGAGGTCGGCTCGTCGGCGACCACCACCGATGGGTTGAGCGCGAGCGCTCGCGCTACGGCCACGCGCTGGCGCTGGCCGCCCGACAATTGGCTGGGATAGCGGTCGAGATAGCTCGGATCGAGCCCGACTTGGGTCAAAAGAGCGGCCACGCGCGCCTTGCGCTCCGCTTTGGTGCCCTGCGCGCGCACGATCAGCGGCTCTTCGACAATGTCGCGAATCTTCATCTTCGGATTGAACGACGAATAGGGATCCTGAAACACCATTTGCGCGGTGCCATTGATATAGATGTCGCCTTGGGTCGGCTCCTCAAGCCCAAGCAACAGCCGCGCCACCGTGCTCTTGCCGCACCCGCTCTCGCCGACGATACCGAGCGTTTCGCCCTTCTTGACCTTCAGGCTGACGCCATTGACCGCCTTCAGCGTCTGCGGCTTCACCCAGGGCAGCAGGGAGGCGCGCACGAAATGCTTGCTGATCTGGTTGATCTCGACGACGTCCTGGCGCGGCTCGTTGGTCAGCCGTGACGAGGCACGCAGCCGCGGCGTCTCCAAAACATCACCGGCCCGCCCCTTCAGCCCCGTTTCGAACCAACAGGCCGAGGCATGCCCCGGTGCCCGGTTCACCAGATCCGGCGCGGCCTGCGCGCACCGCTCGTCCGCCGCCTGGCACCGGTCGCGAAACGCGCAGCCTTTGGGTGGCGTGCGCATGTCCGGCGGGAAGCCGGGGATCATCAACAGCCGCTCGCGCACCTCGCCTTGCGCCCCCGGGATCGTGCGCAACAGGCTCTGGGTATAGGGGTGGCGTGCATTGGCGAAGATTTCGGTCGTCGAGGCCCGCTCCACGATGCGGCCGGCATACATCACCGCGACCGACTGGGCGAACCGGGCCACCAGACCCAGATCGTGGGTGATGAACACCATCGCCGTACCGGTGGCTTCCGAGAGGTCCTTCAAGAGTTCGACGATCTGCGCCTGGATGGTCACGTCAAGCGCCGTGGTGGGCTCATCGGCAATGATGAGGCGCGGGCTGCACGAAAGCGCCATGGCGATCATCACGCGCTGACGCATGCCACCGCTCATCTCGAACGGATAGGCATCAATCCGCCGGCCCGCGTCGGGGATGCCGACCTTGTCGAGCCACTCAATCGCGATCTCGCGCGCCTCGCGTCGCGACACCCGCAAGTGCCGCGCGATGGGCGGCACCATTTGGTCGGCAACCCGCATCACCGGATCAAGCGAGGACATGGGATCTTGGAAGATCGTGCCCACCTGGCTACCGCGAATGCGGTTGAGCTCCGGCTCGCTCATGGCGGCCAGATCTCGGCCATTGAGCCACACCTCGCCCTCCACCACCTTGCCCGGATAGGCCAAAAGCCCGATCAGCGACATCGCCATCGCGCTCTTGCCCGAGCCGCTCTCGCCGACCACGGCCAGGCGTTCGCCCGGTTTCAGGCTGAAGGAGACATTGTTGACCGCGTTCACCACGCCCTTTTCGGTGTGGAACCGGGTCGAAAGGTTGCGGACGTCGAGGACCGCGTCGCTGACGGGCTTAGGGAAGTTCATGGTGTCGCCTCCCAGGGGCA
>CALSBD010000280.1:0-5147 GCA_943373055.1 Rhizobium sp. Q54 | reverse complement strand
TCAATCAGTGGGGTGAGTTCGTCGGCTACAAGAAAGTTTGCTTCCGCGTGGCGGTTGACGACTGACGCCACCTGGATCGGACGGGAATTCCGCACCCGCCCGCTTCCGGCGATGGCCCGACTGTGGTTGAGTTCCCCAACGAGAGACGGCGCCGGGTGCGCCGGGGCAATGGGGGGAAGGCCGCGTGAGCTCGGGACGAGCCGATATGCACGCCGCGACCGACGAAAGTCTGGTCGCGCGTATCGCCAAGGGTGAACAGGTGGCCATGCAGGTGCTGTTCGCCCGCCATAATGTCCGGGTGTTCCGCTTCGTGCTCAGGTACATCCGCGATGAGGCTGCCGCCGAGGATGTCGTCAGCGACGTGTTCCTCGATGTGTGGAAGCAGGCGGGGCGCTTCGAGGGTCGGTCGGCGGTGTCGACCTGGCTGTTGGGGATGGCGCGCTTCAAGGCGCTGTCGGCGCGGCGGCTGAGCAAGGACACCGTCGATGCCGACGATGCCCTGGCCGAACACGCCGACGAGGCCGACACCCCCGAGGTGGAGGCCCAAAAACGAGACAAGGGCGCCGCTTTGAGGGCTTGCATCGACAAGCTATCGAGCGAGCACCGCGAGATCATCGACCTGGTCTACTATCACGAGAAGCCGATCAAGGAGATCGCCGAGATCCTCAAGATCCCGGACAACACCGTGAAGACCAGAATGTTTTACGCGCGCAAGAAGCTCGCCGAGCTCATGCGTGAGGCAGGCATCGATCGAGGTTGGCCATGACCACCGACACACTCAACCGCTCGGGCCCTGATGACGGGCGCGATGATCTGGAGGATCTCCTCCCTTTCTACGCCGCCGGCGTGACGACGGACGCGGAAAACGCGGCGATCGAAGCGCGCCTGGCGACGGATGCGGAGTTCGCGCGCCGTCTGTCGCTGGCCCAAGAAGAGCTCGACGAGGCGGTGTCGCTGGCTGAAGCCGGACCGACCCCGTCGGCGGGGCTTGCCATGCGGCTGATGGATCGCATCGAGGCGGAAGCGCCGCGGCGGGATCGGGTTGCCAATCCAGGCCTGCTCGCCCGTTTTGGCGCGTGGCTCGCCGAGCAGTCGGCGCCGCGTCTGGGGCTTGCGGCCGTTGCCGCGGCGGCGGTGTTGGCCGTGCAGGCGGGCTTCATCGGCACGCTCCTGGTCGGTGCCCCGGGCGAAGGCCCGCAGTATCAGACCGCGTCATCCGGTCAGCAGGCCGTGGCCGGTCCCGGCGCGCTGGTGCAGTTTGCCCCCGGCATCACCCTGGCCGATGTCGAGGCATTCTTGGCGCGCCACAAGGTGGTGATTGTCGAGGGACCGGTGGCGGGCGGGCTGTATCGCCTGCGCCTACCGTCCGGGCTCACGCCGGCCGCGGCCGTCACCGCGTTTAAGGGCGATCCGGCAGTTCGGCTCGCCGTGCCAACGAACTGAGGGCGAATGCAGGGGCCCGGGACAGGGACACCGGCTCTTGGGCAAGCGGATGCAACATCAAAGCATCGGCGCGTTTGTCGGACGCCATCTGATCGAAAAGCGCTCTCGACGGCTCATGGGGGCGCTAGATCGTCCCGTCGCCTCCTCCTTCACGCTCGCGCGGGAAAGGGGATGCGGTGGCGACCGGCTGATGGTAACGTAACGACATCACGGGGATGACACGACGACCGGATGCGCGATCGGCGCTCGGGTCGCTTGGAGAGATAAAGAGGGGATCATCATGCGCGGCACGCTCCGGATTGGTCTCGTCGGCCTGTTGATGCTGGCGCTCGCCGCGCCGGCGTTCGCGCAGGATAAGGGGGGCCGTGGCGACCGGGATGGTGGCGGCGGTGGCCGCGCGCCCGGAACCGGCTTTAATCGGACCTTCCATGAGGCGAGCGATCGGATTCAACGGTTGCGGGATCGCCAGTTGACCTGCGCGCGCCTGGGCCAATCCGCTGCTGCAGCCCAGCTTGGCTGCCGGATCGAGCGTCCGCCGCGTACCGCTGGCCGGCCGGATCGGACGCCGGATGTCGAGCCGCCGCGTCGGCGCCCACCCCGCGTGGTCGAAACGCCGCGCCGTCCCAAGGTGCCCCCTCGTGTCACGGTGGAGCGGCCGCAGCGCGCCACGCCGCCGCGCGCGGTGGTCGAGAAGCCGCGTCGTCAGCCGCCCGCCAAGGCGGTCGTGACCCGTTCGCCGCCCCCCACGCCGCCCGGCCCGCCGTCCGCGCGGCCGGGTGTCCCGCTTGGACCGGCCGGCGTGGCGCTGTTGCCGCCCGCGGGCGAGACCCGCTTCGTGCCCGACGAGGTGGTGGTGGAGTTCGCACCCGGGCAAACGCCTGCCGCCATTGACGCCTTGGCGCAAGGTCAGCGGCTCGCCTTGATCGAGGCGGTGGATTTCGCCCTCCTCGGCGGATCGCTGCGCCACTATCGCATCACCGATGGCCGCTCGGTGCCCACCGTGTTGGCGGCGCTGGGCGCGACCACCGGCGTGGCGAGCGCGCAGCCCAATTATCTTTATACCTTGCAACAGCAGCCTGCGGCCGGCTTTGCCGGAGCGGCGGTGCTGCCGCAATATGCGCTTGATCGCATCAAGGTGCGCGCCCTGCACGCGGCCCGCAAAGGTGCGGTTGACGTGGCGGTGATTGATTCGGCCGTCGATACCAACCACCCCGACCTCGCCGGAGCGGTCGTGCATGTGTTTGACGCGGTCAATGACAATGATCCGGCCGGCCACACCCACGGTACCGCGATCGCGGGCATCCTGGGTGCGCGGGCGACCTTGATGGGCGTGGCGCCGGGCGCGCGCATTTTGGCCGTGCGGGCGTTCTCGCCGCGGCCCGATGGCAGCGAGCGCAAGGGCACTTCCATGGCCGTTGCCAAGGGGCTTGATTTCGCGGCGACCCGCCGGGTGCGGATTGTCAATATGAGCTTTGCCGGCCCGCAAGACCCGCTGATGGCGCGGCTTCTGAAGGCTGCCGATCAGGCCGGTATCGTGTTGATCGCGGCCAGCGGCAATGCCGGCCCGACCTCCGCGCCGCTGTTCCCCGCGGCCGATCCCCACGTCATCGCGGTCACCGCGACGAACGACAATGACGCGCTGTTCGAGGGCGCCAACCGCGGCACCCACGTGGCGGTGGCGGCACCCGGTGTTGATATCCTCGCGCCGGTGCCCGGCGGCAGCTATCAGACGCTGACGGGCACGTCGATGGCGGCGGCCGTCGTCTCGGGCGTGGCCGCGCTCCTCATTGAGGCCGATAGCGGCCTGGGACCGAAGGAGATCCGCGCCATCCTGACCCAGTCGGCGACCGACTTGGGCGCGCCGGGCCCCGATCCCGAGTTCGGCGCCGGCCGCATCGACGCCGAGGCCGCCGCGACCAATGGCCGGGGCCAGAAGAAGGCGGCGGTGGAGTAAGCCGCCCGCCGTCATGAGGGCAAACGGCGAGGGAGCTTCCGCCGCTCGCCAGGCCCTCGTCACGCGTCGCGCCGCTGGCTCCTCTTGCCTCAGCATTCAGGCTCGTGGCCTGGCGCCCGGCAGGTCGGCCTGAACATCTTCCCCCTCCAAACGACGAAAGCCGCCCCGAAGGGCGGCTTTCAGATGGGAGAACCGCAGTGCGGCGAATGGGGCGATCACTCGCCCTTTTCGCCGGCCTTGCGCAGGGCCGCGCCCAGGATGTCGCCGAGCGAGGCGCCCGAGTCGGACGAGCCGAACTGAGCAATCGCTTCCTTTTCCTCGGCCACTTCGAGCGCCTTGATCGACACCTGGACCTTGCGGGTCTTGCGGTCGAACATGGTCACGCGGGCATCGGTGCGCTCGCCGACGGCGAAGCGCTCGGGGCGCTGCTCGCCGCGATCACGCGACAGTTCCGACCGCTTGATGAAGGCGGTCAGGTCGGTGCCGTCGATCTTGACCTCAAGGCCGCCGTCCTTGACCTCGATGATCTCGCAGGTCACGACCGCGCCCTTGCGCACTTCGCCAGCCGTCTCGAAGGGGTCACCCGCGAGCTGCTTCATGCCCAGCGAGATGCGCTCCTTCTCCACGTCGACGTCGAGCACCACGGCCTTGACCATGTCGCCCTTCTTGAACTCTTCGATGACCTGCTCGCCCGGACGGTTCCAGTCGAGGTCGGACAGGTGCACCATGCCGTCGACGTCGCCATCCAGACCGATGAACAGGCCGAACTCGGTCTTGTTCTTGACCTCGCCCTCGACCACGGTGCCCGTCGGATACTTGGAGACGAACGCTTCCCAGGGGTTCATCAAGGTCTGCTTGAGGCCGAGCGAAATGCGCCGCTTGACCTGATCGACCTCGAGCACCATGACGTCCACTTCCTGCGAGGTGGAGACGATCTTGCCGGGGTGCACGTTCTTCTTGGTCCACGACATTTCGGAGACGTGGATGAGACCTTCGATGCCCGGCTCCAGCTCGACGAACGCGCCGTAGTCGGTGATGTTGGTCACGCGGCCCGAGAACTTGGTGCCGACCGGATACTTGGCGGCAATGCCATCCCACGGATCCGCCTCAAGCTGCTTCATGCCCAGCGAGATGCGGTGCGTGTCGTGGTTGACGCGGATGATCTGCACGCGAACGGTCTGGCCGATCGTGAGCACTTCGGAGGGATGGTTGATGCGGCGCCACGCGATGTCGGTGACGTGCAACAGACCGTCGATGCCGCCGAGGTCAACGAACGCACCGTAGTCGGTGATGTTCTTGACGACGCCGTCGATGATCTGGCCTTCCTCGAGGCTCGAGACGAGCTCGGAGCGCTGCTCGGCGCGGGTCTCTTCGAGCACCACGCGGCGCGACACGACGATGTTGCCGCGGCGCTTGTCCATCTTGAGGATGACGAACGGCTGCGCGTTGTGCATCAGCGGGCCGACGTCACGCACCGGGCGGATGTCGACCTGGCTGCGCGGCAAGAACGCCACGGCGCCGTCGAGGTCGACGGTGAAGCCGCCCTTAACCTGGTTGAAGATCTGACCAATGACCTTCTCTTGACGATTGAAGGCCTCCTCGAGCCGCACCCAGCTCTCTTCGCGCCGGGCCTTCTCGCGGCTGATCACCGCTTCGCCCATCGCGTTCTCGACGCGGTCGAGATACACCTCGACGATGTCGCCGGGCTTGAGGCCGCCGTCGCGGGCCTGGGCGCCGAATTCCTTGAGCG
>CALSBD010000279.1:0-5163 GCA_943373055.1 Rhizobium sp. Q54 | reverse complement strand
GAGATGATGTCGAGCGCGTCGTCGAGCGTGTGCGCCTTTTCATCGACGTAACGGGTGCGCAGGCGAAAATCGATCCGGGTCTCGTCGCACTCGATCGCCAGGCAACACGCGCCAGCCATCACGGCCGCCAGGGGCTGCGCGCCGCCCATGCCGCCCAGGCCCCCGGTCAGGATCCATTTGCCCTTGAGGTTGCCGCCATAGTGCTGGCGACCGGCCTCGGCGAACGTCTCATAGGTGCCTTGCACGATGCCTTGGGTGCCGATGTAGATCCAGGACCCCGCCGTCATCTGGCCGTACATCATCAACCCGCGTCGATCGAGCTCGTTGAAATGCTCCCAGGTCGCCCAGTGCGGGACCAAATTGGAGTTGGCGATCAGAACCCGGGGCGCATCGGCATGGGTCTTGACGACCGCGACCGGCTTGCCGGACTGCACCAGCAAGGTCTCGTCGGCTTCAAGCCGCTTCAACGTATCGACGATAAGGTCAAAATCCTTCCACGTGCGCGCGGCCCGGCCGATACCACCATAGACGACCAGCTCATGGGGGTTTTCGGCCACGTCGGGATGCAAGTTGTTCATGAGCATGCGCATCGCTGCTTCGGTGAGCCAGCTCTTGGCTGTCAGGGTCGTGCCCGTCGGCGGAAACACGTCGCGCTTATTGTGCCGCGGATTGGTCATGGACTGGCTCCCAAGGTAGCTAAGAAGGACGATGAAAGACGAACAACCGGGCCGCGTCAGGCGCGCCCGGCGAAGTATCGCTGGTGGATTGGGTTAAAGCCGATGCGATAGGTGAGCTCGGCGGGATGCTGCGCGTTCCACACGACAAGATCCGCCCGTAAGCCCGGCGCGATGCGTCCGCAGTCGGTGAGACCGAGCGCCATGGCGGCGTGACGCGTGACGCCTGCCAACGTCTCGTCCGGCGTCATCCGGAACAACGTCGATGCCATGTTCATGGCCAACAGGAGCGAGGTCAAAGGCGAAGACCCCGGATTACAGTCGGTCGCCACCGCCATGGCGACCCCGGCGGAGCGAAACGCTGCAATTGGTGGCGCCTGGGTTTCACGCAAGGTGTAGAACGCGCCCGGCAAAATGACGGCGACGGTGCCCGCCTGCGCGAGGGCGGCGGCGTCCTCGGCGGTGGCGTATTCCAGATGATCGGCCGACAGCGCATGGTTACGAGCAGCCAACTGAGCGCCACCGAGGTTGGAGAGTTGCTCGGCGTGCAGCTTGACCGGCAGGCCAAGCCGCTTGGCAGCGGCGAACACGCGCCCGATTTGAGCTGGTGAAAACGCGATCCCCTCGCAAAAGCCGTCGACCGCGTCGACAAGCCCGGCCGCATGCGCCGCTTCCAGCGCGGGCAGGCACACCTGTTCGATATAGGCGTCCGCGCGGCCCTTATAATCGGCCGGCACGGCATGCGCGCCCAGGAAGCTGGTGCGGACCCGGATCGGCCGTGCCGCCTCGATCGCGCGCGCGACCCGCAACATCTTCAGTTCCGTATCGATATCAAGCCCATAGCCCGACTTGACCTCGATTGCCGTCACGCCCTCGGCGATCAACGCGTCAACCCGCGTGAGGGCCGCCGCCAACAACGCGCCCTCCCCGGCTGCCCGGGTCGCAGCCACCGTGGAGACGATGCCGCCGCCGGCCCGTGCGATCTCTTCGTAGGTGGCGCCTTGAAGCCGCATCTCGAACTCGCGCGCCCGATGGCCGCCGTGAACGATATGGGTATGACAATCAATAAGCCCCGGCGTGATCAGCCGACCCTCCAGATTGACCGCCTCCTGATCCCGGTAGCGGGCCGGCACCGCGTCCGCCGGGCCCACCCACGCGATCGTATCGCCGTCAAGGGCGATGGCGGCGGCCTCCATGAGACCGCAGCTCGGCCCCGGGCCCATGGTGGCCACGGTCGCGTGTGTAAGAAGCATCACCATCCCCGTTGAAATCGGCGGTCAGACGCGTATTATGTATGCACATATTCTCCTGTCAAGGGACGATACCATGGACGTGATCTCAGCCGACACCGCGCTGCTGCCTTCGGGCTGGGCTCACAATGTGCGGGTTTCGATCGGCGCTGACGGCCACATCACCGCGGTGGAGACCAACGTAAGCCGAGCGGGGAGCGATCCGCTCGTCGCGGCGCGCGTCGGCGTCCTCCTGCCGGCGCCGGCCAATGCCCACAGCCACGCCTTCCAGCGCGCCATGGCCGGCTTGACCGAACGGCGCGGGCCGTCAGCGACCGATAGCTTCTGGACCTGGCGCCAGCTGATGTTTCGCTTCCTCGACCGGCTCACGCCTGATGACGTGGAAGCGATTACCGCTTTCGTGCAGATGCAGATGCTGGAAGCGGGCTATTCCGCCAATGTTGAGTTTCACTATTTGCACCACCAGCCCGGCGGTGCGCCCTACGCCAACCTCGCCGAAATGGCCGAGCGAATTGCCGCCGCCAGCGCGGCGACCGGCATCGGGCTCACCTTATTGCCGGTCCACTATCAGTATGGCGGCTGCGACAAGCGCCCTTTGGGGCCGGGCCAGGTGCGGTTTGGCAATGATCTGGATCGTTTCGCGCGCCTTCATGAAGCGTCCGCGCGCAGCGTCGCGCGCCTCACCGCCGATTGCCGGCTTGGCGTGGCGCCGCACAGCTTGCGTGCCATTGAGGCCCGCGACATCGCCGCCCATCGGGCGCTCGCCGGCACGGGGCCGCTCCACATGCATCTGGCCGAGCAGGTCGCCGAGGTCGAGGAGGTCGTGGCCGCCCTTGGCGCCCGCCCGGTTGAATGGGTGCTCGCCAACCTCACGCTTGATGAGCGCACCACCTTCATCCACTGCACCCAAATGCAGCCCCATGAAACGGTCGGTCTTGCCAAAAGCCGAGCGATTGCCGGTCTGTGCCCAATCACCGAATCTAGCCTGGGCGACGGCATTTTTGATGGCGTGCGCTGGTTGGCTGAGGGTGGCGCGGTGGCGATCGGGTCTGACTCCAACATCCGCATCGCCTTGTCGGAGGAGCTGCGCACCCTTGAATACTCCCAACGCCTGCGCGATCGCTCGCGGGCGGCCCTTGCCACGCCAGCCCATTCCACCGGTCGGCGGCTCTATGAGGCGGTCGCCAGGGGCGGCGCGATGGCCGCGGGGCGCGCGTCGGGCGAAATCGCCGCTGGCAAGCTCGCCGACCTGATGGCACTTGACGCAACGGCGGTCGATCTGGACGGTCGTTCGGGCGACGCGCTCATCGATAGCTTCGTGTTCGCCGGCGACGATCGGCTGGTCACCGACGTGTGGTCGGCAGGCCGCCACTTGGTCACCGAAGGCCGCCATCGCGATCACGACCGCATCACCGCCGCCTACCGAGCGGTCACCCGCGCGCTCGCCCATGCTCTGTGACGCGCGGCGTCGGTCATAAAAAAAGATCGCGGCCGTGGGACGACCGCGATCAGGCTGGAGGAGCTCTTTAAAAACATGACGCATGCAAAGACGAGATGCGTCACGCGAGGTGTTGAAAGGCCTAGCACGCCGCTCCCGCACCGGTGATCGGCCAGAGCCAGACCACCGCGCCGGAGCTGGTCGGGCAGATCACTTGCCCCAAATCTTGGCGTAGGCTTCGCGATAGCCATTCGCCGGGTCAAAGAACGGGCTTGAACCCATCGCCTTGGCACCGGCCATATCGACAACCGCCGGAGCCGTCACATAGCCCGAGCAGGCCGCGCCTTGGATGGCGCGGTTGAGCTCATCAACCAGCTGCCAACCCTGCAAATTGAGCGGCTCGGCCACGGTGATCGACTGGAACTGACCGGTCTTGATGCGCTGGAACGCAGATTCCGAGCCGTCACCGGCCGCAACCGCCTTGGGCGCCCCATTGCCAGGGATGCCGGCCGCCGCCAGCGCCGGGCCCATGAAGTCGAAGTAGATGTCGTTGATCGCGAGCGCGTGCGTCCACTTAGTGCCGTACTTCTGCAACAGGCTCGTCGTGAGCGGGCCCATCCGGTTCGACGTCTCGGCGATCGGGGTGTCGACATACTCGAGCACCGTACCGCCCATCGCCTCGATGGTCTTCTTGATGCGGTTCGCCTTGTCGATGGCGATCTGATAGGTCGAGTCGGTGAAGATCACCACGCCCGGCTTGCCGCCGGCGTCCTTAACCGCCCATTCGGCAGCCTTCTCAGACACCGTCATCGCGTCGGTCGATACGTTGGCGAAAATGCCGCCAGGCGCGTCGCAGCCAATCTTTGGTCCGGAGTGCCAAGACACCATCGGGATCTTCGCGCCTTTGACCTGGTCAAGCGCCGCCTGCTGCTCCACCGCGTCGAAGCCGTTGATGATGAGGCCATCGGGCTTGAGCGCGATCGCTTGGCCAAACGCGGCCGTGCGGCCCTGCACCGAGCCCGCGCCGTCAAGCACGCGCACGGTCCAGCCGATCTTCGCCGCCGCTTCCTGCACGCCATTGGTGACGCCCAGGATGCCACCGTTTTTAAGATCAGCCGCCAGCACGACGATCGTCTTGGCCGAGGCTGCCTTCGGGCCGCTGGAGGGGCCGTCGAACGCGGTCTGCGCGAACGCGCCGGTCGAGGCAAAGCCGGTCGCGATGACGCCGGCCATGAGGAGTTGAATGAAATGACGCTTCAGCATGGTCTTCCTCCCGTTTGCTGTCTGCTTGTGTGGGTCACTTTTTGCGCGCCGCGCCGCGTCGGCGCTGGGCGTAGCCCGCGATGCCGATCGCGACGAGGAGCGTGACCCCGTTGAACATCGGCTCAACCCAAAACGAGCCGCCGAATTGCTGGATGCCGGAAATGCCGATCGCCAGGATCACCACGCCCACCATGGTGCCCCACACATTGACGCGGCCCGGCTTGATGGTGGTGGAGCCCAAAAACGCGCCGACGAGCGCCGGCAGCAAGAACTCAAGCCCCACGCTCGCTTGCCCGATGCGCAGCTTCGACGCGAGGATCACGCCCGCCAACGCCGTCATCAGGCCCGAGGTGACGAACGCGCCGATGACATACTTGCGGGTTGGGATCCCGTTGAGCGCCGCAGCGCGCGGATTGGCGCCAATCGCATAGAGGAACCGGCCGATGGGGGTGTATTCAAGCACCAACCACAGCACGATCACGATCGCGAGCACATAAAACCCGGTGATTGGCAGGCCGAAGATGAAGGTGCCGTTGAT
>CALSBD010000278.1:0-5165 GCA_943373055.1 Rhizobium sp. Q54 | reverse complement strand
TGCCAAACGGCGCGCCGGCCACTCCCCCCGTGACGAACGCCTCCTCGTTTGCCATGGTGCGGGCGAGGAGGACGTGGGATGCGGGATTTTTATCCGGGGTTTGAGAGCCACACGGTTGATGTCGGCGAGGCACGGTTGTTTTGCCGGGTCGGCGGCAACGGGCCGCCGGTGGTGCTCGTGCATGGTTTTCCGCAGACCCATGTGATGTATCACGCCATCGCGCCGACGCTCGCCAAGACCCACACGGTGGTGGTGGCCGATTTGCGCGGCTATGGCTGGTCGTCGGTGCCGGCGTCCCAGGCGGGCGCGGGCTATGCGAAGCGGGTGATGGGCGCCGATATCGTGCGCCTGATGGAACAGCTCGGCCACGCGCGCTTTGCTTATGTTGGCCATGATCGCGGCGCGCGGGTCGGTTATCGGCTGGCGCTCGACCGCCCGGAGCGCATCGAGCGGCTCACACTGCTGGATATCCTGCCAACCTACAAGGTGTGGCAAGCCATCGAGCGCGGCGCGGCGGCGGCAGCGCACTGGGCGTTTCTGGCCGGTCCCGAGCCGGTGCCGGAGACGGAGATCCTCAAGGACCCGGTCGGCTATTTCGAAGGACTGATGGCGAAGTGGACCAAAGGCGGCGATCTGTCGGCCTTCGCGCCCGCCGCGCTCACCGCTTATCGCATGGGCTTTAACGAGCCCAACCGCATCCACGCCTTTTGCGAGGACTATCGCGCGGGCGCCACCCTTGACCGGGCCGATGACCTCGCCGATCTCAAAGCGGGCAAGCGGATCAAATGTCCCCTTCTTGTCTTGACGGGGGATTTTTACCTCACGTCGGGCGGCACGGATGTGTTGTCGGCCTGGCGTGAGGCATTCGCGCCGCACGCGGTAGGGCACGTGATCGACGCGGGGCATTTCGTGGCGGAGGAAAATCCGGCCGAGGTGCTTGCGGCCCTCGTGCCATTTTTGAGCGCAGCGGGCTGACGGCATGGAGCGGCTTGATCGACAGGCGGCTTTTTCCGGCACGCGCCAGGCTGAAGGCGCCTTGGCCATCGACGGCGCGCGGCTCGACGCAACGCTGCAACGGCTGATCCCGGGCTATCAAGGACCGTCAAAAGCAACCTTGTTCAAGGGTGGGCAATCGAACCCGACCTATTTGATCGAAGCGGCATCGGGCGCCTATGTGCTGCGCCGCAAGCCGCCGGGGCCGCTGCTGCCGTCCGCCCACCAGATTGAGCGGGAAGCGCGGGTGATGACGGCGCTCGGCACGGCCGGCTTCCCGGTGCCGCGCATTCATGGGCTCGTCGACGACCCCGGTGTGATTGGCTCGGCGTTTTATGTGATGGACAAGGTCGAAGGCGAGGTGGTGTGGGAGCCACACATGCCGGCCGCGACAGTCGATCAGCGCCGCGCCACCTATGCCGCCATGAACGCGACTCTCGCGCGGCTTCACACGCTTGATCCCGGCACGCTCGGGCTTGGCGATTTCGGCCGCGCCGAGGGCTATGTGGCGCGCCAGGTGAAGCGCTGGTCGCAGCAATATGCCGTATCGGCGACGGAAGCCATCCCGGCGATGGACCGGCTGATTGCCTGGCTACCCGATCACCTGCCGCCCGCGGGGCCGGCGGCGATCGTGCATGGGGATTTTCGGCTCGATAACCTCATTCTTGCCCCGGATGGCCAGGTGCGCGCGGTGCTCGACTGGGAGCTTGCCACACTCGGCGACCCGATCGCGGACTTCGCCTATCACCTCATGCAATGGATCATGCCGCCAACTGACGATGGCTCCGGCACCGGCTCGCTGGTCGGCCACGACCTCGCCGCCCTCGGCATCCCCGATCAGGCGGCCTATGTGCGCGCCTACGAGGACGCCACCGGCTTCGAGGTGGCGCCCCACCTCAACCGCCTGTTCGCCTACAACCTGTTCCGCCTCGCCGCGATCCTGCAAGGCATCGTCGGCCGGGTGCGCGACGGGACTGCCACCAACCCCAACGCCGCCGCCATGGCTAAACAGGTGCGGCCGTTGGCGGAGGCTGGGTGGAGATATGCGGAGGGGGTGTAATTTGGGAGCATAAACCCCTGTCTTTTCCTTCCGTCTCCCCTTAGCCGACAGAAGGTGGCACGCCAAGCCGAATGAGGGCTGGTACTAGGGACTGTCTTATGCGTAGTCTTTGTCGTTCCCCCTCACTCGCTCCTTCGGAGCACCTTCTCCCACAAGGGGAAAAGGGGGGGATCGTTTGCGGAGTTGGGCTTTTTGATTTGAAGTTCAATCATGCTGTACCCACACGCCAAATGTGCTGGTTCCTCGGCAAAATTCACAGCCGGCTTGCTCAATTCGACAAGTCGTGTTCGCATGCGAGCGGGTGGGGGTGAGCGTTTTGGGTGAGCCTTCGCGAGGACGTGGCGTGCGAGGGGGATCTCATGCCCGAATGGCTGACCGAGGAATGGCTGAGGCAGTTCAAATTGCCGATTGGCGATTGGCTGAAGGCGGCCGTGGGGGTGTTGGAAGCCAACGCCCAAGGATTTTTTGACTTTATCGCCCTCGTCATCGAATTCATGGTCGATGGGTTCACGGCGATCCTGTTGGTGTTTCCACCGCTGGTGCTGATCGCGCTGTTCGCGGGCGGGGCCTATGCCCTGCATCGGTCGTGGCGATTGGTGGCGCTCGTCGTGCTCTCGCTTCTTCTGGTCGCCAATCTTGGCTACTGGCGGCCGACCATGGAGACGCTGTCGCTCGTGATGATCGCCACCTTGGTGTGCGTGGCGATTGGCGTGCCGGTGGGCATCGCCGCGGCGCATCGGCCATGGCTGTTCCAAGCGCTGCGGCCGATCCTCGATCTCATGCAGACCATCCCAACGTTCGTGTATCTCATCCCCACGCTTGTGCTGTTCGGCCTTGGCGTGGTGCCCGGCCTCATCTCAACCGTCGTGTTCGCCCTGCCCGCGCCGATTCGGCTTACGCACCTGGGCGTCTCCTCCGTGCCCAAGCAGCTCATGGAAGCGGGTGAGGCATTCGGCGCGACCAAGCGGCAATTGTTGTTCAAGGTCGAGCTTCCCTATGCGCTGCCCACCATCATGGCCGGCATCACCCAGTGCATCATGCTTGCATTGTCGATGGTGGTGATCGCAGCCCTTGTCGGCGCCGATGGGCTGGGCAAGCCGGTGGTGCGCGCGCTCAACTCAGTCAACATCTCCATGGGCTTCGAGGCCGGCATTGCGATCGTCGTGCTCGCCATCCTGCTCGACCGGGTGTTCAAGTTGCCCGAGAAGGTCAAGAGGTAAGCCCATGTCGGCGGCGGTTACGTTTGAAAATGTCGACATCGTGTTCGGCGACAAGGCCGACCGGGCGCTTGCACTCATCGACGCCGGCAAGGCGCGCGAGGAGATCCTGAAAGAGACCAACGCCGTCGTCGGCGTCACCGGGGCGTCGCTCACCGTCGAGACGGGCGAGATCTGCGTGCTGATGGGCTTGTCGGGCTCGGGCAAGTCCACGCTGTTGCGCGCCGTCAACGGCCTCAACAAGGTCTCTCGCGGCACCTGCAAGGTCGCCTTCAAGGGCGAGATGGTTGATGTCACGCGCTGCCCACCGCATGTGCTGCGCGAACTGCGTCAAACCCGGGTCGCCATGGTGTTCCAGCAGTTTGCCCTATTGCCCTGGCGGACGGTGCGGGAAAACGTCGGCTTCGGCCTGGAGCTGCGCGGTTTGCCCAAGGCCGAGCGCGACGCGCAAGTCGACGCCAAGCTCAAGCTCGTGGGGCTCGATAAGTGGGCCGACAAATACGCGCATGAACTGTCCGGCGGCATGCAGCAGCGCGTGGGGCTTGCCCGCGCGTTCGCCACCGATGCGGATATTCTATTGATGGACGAGCCGTTCTCCGCGCTCGATCCGCTCATCCGCACCAAGCTGCAGGACGAACTGCTGGGGCTGCAAAAAGAGCTGAAGAAGACGATCATCTTCGTCAGCCACGATCTTGAGGAAGCCCTCAAGATCGGCGACCGCATCGCCATCATGGAGAACGCACGCATCGTGCAAGTGGGGCCGCCGGAAGACATCGTCTTGAAGCCGGCCACGCCTTATGTGCGCGAGTTCGTCGCCAACGTGAACCCGCTCAGCGTCTTGACGGCCTACAACGTGATGCGCGACCAGCGGGATCTGCCGCGTGAGGACGGCTGGACCATCCTCGACCGTCGGCGCACCACCCGCTTCAAAGTCGGTGTCGATGGCCGCGTGATCGCCTGCGAGCGCGATGGGCGGCCGGCGACGTGGCTGGCGGTCGATGAGCCGGCACCGGGGGCCGATCAGCACGTGGTGTTTTGGGCGCGGCTTGATACGCCGCTCAAGAACGTGATGTTGGCCATGCACCGCGACGCGGCCCCGGTGGGCGTGTTTGACGCGGCGGATCGGTTCGTCGGCGCGATCGGTGTGCGCGACGTGTTGCAAGCCGTGGTGCGCGGCGAAAACGGCTAACGGAACGTTGGCGCCCAGGGGCTATTGCGCGGCCTGGGCCATTGACCCGGCGACGGCGCGCTCGGCCTCAACGCCCGTCATCGGCTGGCCGTAGAAGAAGCCCTGCGCAAAGTCGCAGCCAAGCTCCTTCAACAGCACCGCATCGGCCTCCGATTCGACCCCCTCGGCGACCACTTCCATCTGGAGGTCCTTGGCGAGGTGAACGACGGCGGTGAGGATCGCCGGTGTCTTGCCCGTCGTGGCTTTGCCAACGCCGGTGACAAACTGGCGATCGATCTTGATGGTGTCGAACGGGAAGCGCTGCAAATAAGCAAGCGACGAGTAGCCGGTGCCGAAATCATCGAGCGATAGCCGCGCGCCCAAATCGCGGATGCGGCCAAGCACCTTGGCGGCATATTCGGGGTTTTCCATCACCAGCGTCTCGGTGACTTCGATCTTCAAGGTGCCCGGTGTGACGGTCGCGCGGGTCAGCACGGCCTTGACGTCGTTGATGAGGTCGTGGCGCAGGATCTGCGGGCTGGAGACATTGACCGAGCAGAAGATGTCGGCATCAACCGCTTCCTGCCAGCGCTGCAACTGCTTGGCCGCGCGCTCCAGCACATAAAGGCCCAACGGAATGATGAGGCCGGAGCGCTCGGCGACGGGAATGAACTCCGCGGGCGGAATGCGCCCCCGCTTTGGGTGGTCCCACCGGGCGAGCGCCTCA
>CALSBD010000277.1:0-5179 GCA_943373055.1 Rhizobium sp. Q54 | reverse complement strand
TTCACGAATTCAACAGCTGCGTGATCGGATTTGGTTTGGTCATTGAGCATCAAGGTTTATGCCCTAGTTAGACATCAATCGAACAGGACTGGGATTCTTCATGATGATGAGCGGTGTGGGACGTTTGGCCTTGGTGGCGATGGTGGGCGTTGCGGGTGTGGCGCCGGCGATGGCTCAAGCCGACGGGCCCGACCTGATCTTCGATTTGGGCGCGGGCATGCTCGTGAAGCCCAATTTTGAAGGCGCCTCGACCGTGATGATCGCGCCCTATCCGATCGTCGCCTTGAAGTATTTGCGCTTGCCGGGCCTATTCACCATTGGCGGTGGACCCGATGACGGCTTCAGCCTCTATCCCTCGCTCAACGTCGTCGGCACCCGCAAGGAGACCGACGCGGCCTATCTCAATGGGCTTGGCACCGTTGATACCACCATCGAGCTCGGGCTTGGCGCGTCCTATCAATACAGCTTCGTGAAGGGCTCCATCGAAGTGCGGCGTGGCTTCGGCGGGCACGAAGGCTTCGTCGGCACCTTGGGGCTTGACGTGATTGCTAAGCCGGTGGACGGGCTCACGATCGAGGCTGGCCCGCGGCTTGGCTTTGCCGATCAAAGCTATATGCAGACCTATTTCGGTGTGACCGCGGCGCAAGCCGGCACGTCGGGCTACGCCGCGTTCTCGCCCGATGGCGGCTTTAAGTCGGTCGGCGTGGCGGCCAAGGCCGTTTATGAGCTGACCCCGGAATGGCGGCTCCACTTCGGCGCCGGCTATGACCGCCTCATCGGCGACGCCGCCCGCTCGCCCGTGCTCAAGGCCGGCGGCTCGCTCGACCAATTCACCGCCCGTGCCGGTATCAGCTACCGCTTCTCGGTCGATCTGTTTCAGTGAGGCCGGGGTCAGACCGGAAGAGGTGGTGCGGGCGGCGGGACTCGAACCCGCACAGCCAAAGGCCGCAAGATTTTAAGTCTCGTGCGTCTACCTGTTCCGCCACGCCCGCACTGTGAGCGTGATTAAGCGGTTCAAGCCTTGGTTTCAAGAGCCTCAGTCGCCGGCGGCGGCCTGGTTGTTTCCTTAGCCTCAATCGCCGGCGGTCGCCTCCGCGACCTTGGCTTTCGCTTCGCTAGGCGCCGACCAAACCCTTCGGATTTGATCGGCCCGCTGCGCGCGGCGAAGTTTGTTGTTGAGCCTCAATCGCCGGCGGTCGCCTCCGCGACCTTGGCTTTCGCTTCGCTAGGCGCCGATCAAACCCTTCAGGTTCGATCGGCCCGCTGCGCGCGGCGCCGGTCGGCGCCGGGGGGCGTGGCTCGCGGTTGGAGAAGGTCACTCCGCCGCGACGTCGTATGTTGGGTCCCAGCCGGAAATCGCTTTGACTTCGAGGAACTCCTCAATGCCCCAGGTGCCGCCTTCGCGGGCGCGACCGGAGGCCTTGATGCCGCCGAAGGGGGAGCCGTTGGCGCGGGATTGGCCGTTCATTTCCACCATGCCGGAGCGCAGGCGACGCGCAAGCCGGTTGCGGCGGGCGCCGTCTTGGCTTTGCACGTAGTTGGTCAGGCCATAGGGCGTGTCATTGGCGATCTGAACCGCTTCCTCCTCGGTGTCGAACGGGATGATCGACAGAACCGGCCCGAAAATCTCCTCGCGCTCGATGGTCATGCCTGGTGTCACGTCGGCGAACACGGTCGGCTTGACATAATAGCCGCGGTTGAGGCCCTCGGGGCGGCCCAAACCGCCGGCGACCAGTCGCGCGCCTTCGTCGATGCCGATCTTGATGTGGTTTTGAATGGAGTCCCATTGGCGCTGATTGACCACGGGGCCGATGTGGTTGCCCGGCTCGCGCGGCGAGCCGACGCGGGTTGATTCCGCCACTTTCTGGGCGATCTCGACCGCGCGGTCATAGACCGAGCGCTCGACCAGCATGCGCGAAGGCGCGTTGCAGGACTGGCCGGAATTATTGAACATGTGCCGCACGCCGCGGGTGACCGCCTTGTCGTCGGCGTCGGCGAAAATGAGATTGGCGCCCTTGCCGCCGAGCTCGAGCGTCACGCGCTTGAGGCCATCGGCGGCGGCCTTGGAGATGGCGCGGCCGGCGCGGGTGGAGCCGGTGAAGGAGATCATCTCCACATCCGGATGCGCAGAGAGCGCGGCACCCGCGCCCATGCCATCGCCATTGACGAGGTTGAACACGCCCGCCGGCACGCCGGCCTCATGCACGAACTCGGCGAACAGGAGCGAGGAGAGGGGAGCTTCCTCCGACGGCTTCAAGACACAGGTGCAGCCGGCGAGCAGCGCGGGGATCACCTTTAGCGTGACCTGGTTCATCGGCCAGTTCCACGGGGTGATCAGGCCGACGACACCAATCGGCTCCAGCGCGATGCGGTCGTTGGGCGTGTCGGCGCGCAGCGGGCGGACCCATTCAATGTGATTGAATGCCTCTAGAAAGCCCTCCAGGTGCCAGGGCAAGCAGGGGGCTTGTGAGTTGCGGGCGAGATCGATCGGAGCGCCCATCTCCAGGCTGATCGCCTTGGCCATTTCCTCCGCGCGCGCCTCGTAGCGGGCGAGGATCGCCTCGACATACTTCTTGCGTGTCGCGGGCGGGGTCGCGGCCCAGGCCGGGAAGGCGCGCTTAGCGGCGGCGACAGCGGCGTCGACATCGGCGGCGCTGGCAAGCGAGACGACCGCGCAAGGCTCCTCGGTGGCGGGGTCGATGACGGGGCAGTCGTTCGGGCTCAACGGCGCCGTCCAGCGCCCATCGATGTAGAATTCACGCTTCTCGATCATCGGTGATCCTCCCGCTCTTTCGTTGTCTTCACAGATATCGGTCGTAAGGGCCATCGGCAAGGACGACATGCCGTCGGCGGGAGGCGTGTTGCCTCAATCGGCCCTTTTGGGGATACTTGCTGCTGCCTTGTCGATCAATTTTAAGGCCTGAAGGTTCATGTAAATGGCCGTTGCTCGCTTTTTTACGCTGACTTTCTCTTTAAATGACGATCCAGCCGAGAACGTACCGCGCATTCGAAACTTCGCAGAGGACCTCCACCGTGCGATTTGTCGGGATGACCGCGCTACGCTGATGGGTCAAGACGCCCTTGACCGGGTAACAGACATTCTGTCCGTCGAGGTTTACAAGAAGGCGGACATTGCAGCTGCGAGTAAGGCGATCACCAGCCTGTTGAACAAACATTCATTGTCGGAAATGTGTCGTGTGCGGCGGCACTCCAATGACCCTTTAATAGTGCCGGTAACACTTCGTTAAGATACGGACGCGATTGGGGAATTCGATCGATTGATGCAAGACTTCGTTAAAGCCTCGGCTGGTAGAACCACGAAGCACCCAGAAAGCGGTGCGCGTGTTTAGTCTGACCAGAAGGGTCTCACCATGTCTGACATCGTTCTTTCCAAGGGCGTCCGCTCGAACCTCCTCAACCTGCAGAAGACCGCTGACGCGATCAGCATGACGCAGGGCCGTCTCGCGACCGGCAAGAAGGTCAACTCGGCGCTCGACAATCCGACCAACTTCTTCACCGCCTCGTCCTTGAACAGCCGCGCGTCGGACCTGTCGAACTTGCTCGACGGTCTGTCCAACGGCATCAAGACGCTGGAAGCGGCCGACAACGGCCTCAAGGCGATCACCAAGACGGTTGAGTCGATGCAGTCGACCCTTCGTCAGGCGCGCCAGGACAAGTCGTTCAAGGGTCAAAGCTTCACGCTCGGCTCCACGCCGACGGGCAACATCTCGTTCTCGGGCGGCGCCGTCGGCACCACGCCCGTGAGCGTTGCGCTGGGCTCGACCGCGGCGACCTCGACCACCCTCAATGGCACCTCGGCGGTTTCGACCACGGCGTTCGCGGGCGGCAACATCACCGTCAACGGCACCTCGGTCGCGGTCCGCGGTGACCAGGCGGCGACGGCGACCACCCTCACGGGTCGTTCGGGGACCTTCGGCTCGGTCACCGGCGGCACGTTCTCGATCAACGGCACCAACGTCACCGTCCGCGGCGACGCCACAGCTGCCTCGAACGACCGTGCGGCGTCGGGCGGCTCCGACCTCACCACCGACTTCAACTTGTCGGCTCTGAACGGCGAAACCATCACCCTGTCCAGCACCAACAACGCGAGCGTCACCAGCACCGTCTCTTACACCTTCACCAACTCGGCGACGGGTCAGGCGGCGGCTCTTGAGTCGGCGTTGGAATCGAGCGGCTTCAGCATCACCCGTAGCGCCAGCGGTATCAGCATTTCGCGTGCTGACGGTGCTGCGGTCACGGTGACTGGTTCGGCCGCGGGCGTGAACACCGCCCTTGGCCAGGCCAACGGCACGTTCGACAACGGCACGGAAGCGTTCAACGCGACTGTTTCGACCGTTCTGACGGACATCGGCAACGCCGGCATCTCCGGCTTGACGGCGACCGACAGCGGCGGCGAAATCAGCCTGTCGCTCGCCAGCGGTGCCGACATTTCGCTCGGCGGCACCTCGGGCGTGTTGAACTCGATCGGCTTTGACTCGGCCAACCGCTTCTCCGACAACGGCAGCGCGGCGTTTGACGCCACTGCTGCTACGGTCGCGGCGGACCTCAACGCCGCCGGCATCACGGGCTTCTCGGCCACGGATAACTCCGGCACGTTGAACCTGACGCTGTCCTCGGGCGCCGATTTGACGCTCGGTGGCAACGACACCCTGTTGTCCGCTCTCGGCTTCGCGTCCAGCGGTCGCGTGTCGACCAACGGCACGGAAGCGCAGGTCTCGACGGTCGACACCATCGCCGCCGCGGTCAACTCGAACAACAGCCTCTCGGGCAAGGTCCGCGCGTCGAACGACGGCGGCAAGCTGCGTATCGAAAACCTGTCGACCGAGTCGCTCTCGGTGGAAGGCGTCGATGCCACGGGCGTGACGGGCCTCACGGGTTCGGGCAACACCCAGTCGATCGGCGGCAACGAAGTTCGTAAGAACCTCATCTCGCAGTTCAATGAGTTGCGCACGCAGCTCGACAAGCTGTCGGATGACGCCTCGTTCAACGGTATCAACCTGTTGCGCGGCGATAAGCTCTCGCTGAACTTCAACGAAGGCGGCACCTCGAAGCTCGATATCCAGGCGAAGGACGCCAACGGCACCGTCCGTGGCATCTCGGTCGCTGACTCTTCGCTCGACATCGACGCCGTCGATGCCGACGTGATGCAGTCGGATAC
>CALSBD010000276.1:0-5208 GCA_943373055.1 Rhizobium sp. Q54 | reverse complement strand
TGGCGGGGGAGGGACAGGGAGAGGGGGGTGCCGCGACTGAGAACATCTCAACAGCGCCAAGCCCCCTCCATCGTTCACGTCCCATTGACAACCGGTCACCCTTGGAAAGGGTTGTCACCCCTGGCTAAAGGCTCCACCTTTCTCTCAATCGCGGACACCCTCGCACGGAAGGAGCCTCCCATGTCCCACTTCACCGGCACTGACCCGATCCCCGGCGACCGCGCGTCGGTGGACGCGATTGAGCAAGTGATTGTGCCGCGCGCGAAGGACTTGGGCGGGTTTGAGGTGCGTCGCGCTTTGCCGGCGGTGGGGCGGCAAATGGTCGGGCCGTTTATCTTCTGGGACCAGATGGGCCCTGCGCTGTTTGATCCGGGCCAGGGCATTGATGTGCGCCCGCATCCGCACATTGGGCTGTCCACCCTCACCTATTTGTTTGAAGGCGAGATGATGCATCGCGACAGCCTCGGCTCCGCGCTTGCCATCAAGCCCGGCGAGGTCAATCTGATGACCGCCGGCCGCGGCATCGTGCACTCGGAGCGGACCGCGCCGGAGACCCGCGCGCGCGGCCAGCGCATGTTTGGCATCCAATCGTGGCTCGCCTTGCCCAAGGCCGAGGAAGAGCGCGCCCCGAGCTTTACGCACTTGGGCGCTGACGATTTTCCCCTCATTGAGGATCGCGGCGTGCGCGTACGCCTGATCGCCGGCTCGCTCCTGGGCGCCACCGCCCCGCTCACCACGCCCGGCAATCCGCTTTATGCCGACGTGATGCTGGCGGCCGGCAGCCGCCTGCCCATCGATGCGGTCGCCGAGGAGCGCGCGCTCTACACCGTCGAAGGCGAGATTGAGATCCGCGGCGATCGCTTCCCGCCGGGCCAACTCCTGGTCATCCGCCCGGGCGACACCGTGACGGTCGAAGCCGCCGGCCCCGCCCGCTTCATGGTGTTGGGGGGCGATGCCGCCGATGGCCCCCGGCATATCTGGTGGAACTTCGTGTCGTCCTCCAAGGCCCGCATCGAGCAAGCCAAGGACGAATGGCGCACCGGTCGATTTGACATTGTCCCGGGCGATGCCGAGGACTTCATTCCGCTGCCTGGGTAAAAAAACCGCGATACCCCGATCGCATGGCACGTCAGCGCTGTTGCGTGCCTATCGCTTTGGCTCAAGAGCGCCTATGTGAGACCCAATCTAAACAACAACGATTTGGTCTTGGCATGCCTCCCCATCAGCCGCAGTCGATCGACGCCGAAGGCTCGCTCCTCGTCACCTTGAAGCGTCTGTGGCCCTATATCTGGCCATCGGCGCGGCGGGACCTGAAACAGCGGGTGGTGATGGCGCTCGCACTGATGCTGTTGGGCAAGATCATCATCGTTTGGGTGCCTTACACATACAAATGGGCAACTGACGCGCTCGCCGACAGCGGTGTTGCTCGCGATGTTGTGCTTCTGTCGATCCCGGTGTGGCTCGTCATCGCCTATGGCCTCGGCCGCATCATCTCAAACGGCTTCAATCAGCTGCGCGACGGCCTGTTCGCCTCGGTCGGCCAATATGCGGTTCGCTCGCTGGCGCAGCGCACCTTCCAGCATCTCCATGCCCTCTCGCTGCGCTTTCATCTCGGTCGGCGCACGGGCGGCCTGTCGCGGGTGATCGAGCGCGGCGTCAAGGGCATCGAACAGATCGTCCGGCTGACGATCCTCTTCGGCATCCCCACCGTGATCGAATTCATCCTCATGGCCGGCATCGTCTGGTGGGAGTTTGATTGGACCTATGTGGTGGTGATGGCCGTCACCGTCGTCGCCTATGTGTGGTTTTCGGTGTGGGCGTCCAATTGGCGCATCTCGATCCGGCGCGACATGAACAATGCCGACACCGATTCCAATTCCAAGGCGATCGACAGCCTATTGAACTACGAGACCGTAAAGTACTTCACTAACGAGGCGATGGAGACCCGCCGCTTCGATGGCTCGATGGCGAAGTATGAGGTCGCCGCCATCAAGACCTACACGTCGCTGGCCTGGCTCAATATTGGCCAAGTGGTCATCTTCACCATTGGCATGACGATCTGTATGGCCATGTCGGCGACGGCGGTGTTGAACGGCACGCAGACGGTCGGCCAGTTCGTGATGATCAACGCGCTGCTCATCCAGCTCGCCATCCCGCTCAACTTCATTGGCACACTCTATCGCGAGATCAAGCAAGGCTTCACGGATCTGGAAGCCATGTTCTCCGTGCTCGATGTCGCTCCCGAGGTGACCGATAAGCCCGGCGCGCCGGCCTTGACCGTCTCCCGCGGCGAGATCGTGTTCGACAACGTCACCTTCGCCTATGACCCCGAGCGCACGATCCTCAAGGGCGTGTCGTTCGAAGTACCAGCCGGCAAGACCGTCGCGATTGTTGGCCCCTCGGGGGCGGGCAAGTCGACCATCTCGCGGCTTCTGTTCCGCTTTTATGACGTCACCTCCGGCGCGATCCGCATTGATGGCCAAGATATCCGCGACGTCGAGCAGATCACCGTGCGCCGCGCGATCGGTATGGTTCCGCAGGATACCGTCCTGTTCAACGACACCATCGCCTACAACATCCGCTATGGCCGCCCAGACGCGACCGAGGCGGAGGTGATCGAGGCGACGCGCATGGCGCAGATTGAACCGTTCATCCGCGCGCTGCCCAAGGGCTTCGACACCGAGGTCGGCGAGCGCGGCTTGAAGCTGTCGGGCGGCGAAAAGCAGCGGGTGGCCATCGCCCGCACGATCCTCAAGGCGCCGCCGATCCTCATCCTCGACGAGGCGACCTCCGCGCTCGACACCCACACCGAACGCGAGATCCAGGCCGCGCTCGACCACGTGTCGAAGAACCGCACCACGCTCGTCATTGCTCACCGGCTGTCGACGGTGGTCAATGCCGACGAGATCATCGTGTTGGAAAAAGGCGTGATCGCCGAGCGTGGGCGCCACGACGTCCTGTTGGAAAAAGGCGGCCTCTATGCCTCCATGTGGGCCCGCCAGCGCGCTCATGACGAGGCCCGCGAGAAGCTTCTAGCCACCGAGGCCGAAGACGACCTCGGCATCATCCGCCGTGGCCCGACCGCTGAGAGCCTGGCGCGGTGAGGTGATCGTCACGCCCTGTCGCTTGATAGATAGATCTAATCGATTCATCGAAACAAACGATTTGAACTTTTGGATAATTGATCGACCTTGACGGACGAGCGAGCGGCTGGGGGGCCGTCGGGCGCTCGAGCTGTTCGGGGGAAGACGACATGGGACATGTGCCAACGAGGGCCCCGTTCGATACGGCGCGCGCCGAGGCCATCATCAACGACTTGAAGCACCTCGATGGGGCGCTCCTGCCGATCTTGCACGCGCTCCAGGCCGAGTTTGGCTATATCGACGAAGCGATCCTGCCGATCGCGGCCAAGGCGTTGAACCTGTCGAAGGCCGAGGTGCACGGCACCCTCACCTTCTATCATGACTTCCGCACCTCCCCGGCTGGGCAGCACACCATTGCGATCTGCCGCGCCGAAGCCTGCCAATCGGTCGGCTGCGAGCGGCTCGTCAGCCATCTCGAGCACACCCACGGCCTGAAGGTCGGTCAGACCCGCGCCGACGGCCAGCTGACCGTGGCGGAGGTGTTTTGCTTGGGCAATTGCGCACTCGGCCCCGCGATCCTCGCCGATGGCGCGCCAATCGGCCGGGTGGACGAGGACATGCTCGATGCCCTCGTAGCCCGTGCCGGCTCACCCCGCCCGCTCGCCGATCCCCATTCGCACAGCTGAGGCCACCATGCGCCACCGTGTCTTCATCCCGTGCGATAGCGCCGCCCTGTCGGTGGGTGCCGACCGGGTCGCCGCTACGTTTGAAAAGGTCGCCGCCGCGCGCGGGCTCGATGTCGAGATCATCCGCACCGGTTCACGCGGGCTTTTGTTTCTGGAGCCGCTTGTCGAGGTGGACACCGCGGGAGGGCGCATCGGCTACGGCCCGGTGAGTGCCCGCGACGTGGAAAGCCTCGTGGAAGCCGGCGCGCTCACGGGCGCGGCCCACCCGCTGTCGATTGGCCCCGTTGACGCACACCCTCTTCTCGCGCGGCAGACCCGCCTCACCTTCGCCCGCGTCGGCGTGATCGACCCGCTGTCGCTCAGCGGCTACCGCGCCACGGATGGTCTGAAAGGGCTTCAAGCTGCGCTCGGCCTCGCGCCGGCCGACATCGTGGCCCATGTCACCAAATCCGGCCTGCGCGGCCGCGGGGGCGCGGGTTTCCCGACCGGCATCAAGTGGAAGACCGTGCTGGGCGCACAGGCCGAACAAAAATACATCGTCTGCAATGCCGACGAGGGCGACAGCGGCACCTTCGCCGACCGCATGGTGATGGAGGGCGATCCCTTCATGCTCATTGAAGGCATGGCGATTGCCGGCCTCGCGGTGGGTGCCACCAAAGGCTATTGCTACATCCGCTCCGAATATCCCCACGCGTTCGAAACGTTCTCCAAAGCCATCGAGATTGCCCGTGCCGAGGGTGTGCTCGGCCCCTCGGTGATGGGCTCGGGCCGCGCGTTCGACATCGAGGCCCGGCTGGGCGCCGGCGCCTATGTGTGTGGCGAGGAGACGGCGCTCCTGGAAAGCCTCGAAGGGAAGCGGGGCGTGGTGCGCGCCAAGCCACCGCTGCCGGCGCTCTCCGGTCTGTTCGGCAAGCCGACCGTCGTCAACAACGTCCTTTCGCTGGCCGCCATTCCGTTCATCTTGGCGGAAGGGCCCGACGCCTATGCCCGCTTCGGCCAAGGCCGTTCGCTTGGCACGCTGCCGGTTCAGCTCGCCGGCAATGTCAAGCGCGGTGGGCTTTATGAGCTGCCGTTCGGCATCACCATCCGCGAGGTGGTCGAAACGATCGGCGGCGGCACCCGCTCCGGCCGGCCGGTGCGCGCGGTGCAAGTGGGCGGACCGCTGGGCGCCTATTTCCCGGTCTCGCTGTTTGACACGCCGCTCGACTACGAAGCGATGGCCGCCGCCAAGGGGCTTTTGGGCCATGGTGGCATCGTCGTGTTCGACGACACGGTGGACATGGCCGCGCAGGCGCGCTTCGCGTTCCAGTTCTGCGCCAAGGAAAGCTGCGGCAAGTGCACGCCCTGCCGCATCGGCGCCGTGCGCGGGGTGGAGACCATGGATAAAATCATCGCCGGTCGCGACACCGCCAAAATCCGCGCGGTGCTTGACGATCTGT
>CALSBD010000275.1:0-5218 GCA_943373055.1 Rhizobium sp. Q54 | reverse complement strand
AGGATCACCGGGTGGTCGCGGAAGTCGGCGACCGGCACCTCGACCGAATAGTCATTGAGCGCGGTGATGCGCATCAGCTTGCCCTCGGCGCCCACGGCATCGAGAACCGCGGAGCCGAGCGGCCCTTCGAAGGTCACCTCGCCTTCGGTCCACGGCGTCTTCACCTTCGCGGCGCGCTTGGGCAGCGCGTCCAGCATGGCGAGGTCAAAGGTAGCCACAGCGTCGCCATTGGTGGTCTTGATCTTGCCGGAGACCGACAAAACGACCTTGCCCTCGGGCTTGGCAAGCATGGCGCCCGCGCGATGGATCGGAAGCACCGTGGCGCACAGGCCAACGGCGAAACCGGACAGAACAGTACGACGGCTCAACATTGCACGACTTCCTTCAAAACGCGGGTCACGATGGGCCGCGCGAGAGGTGAGGCGGCAGCCGCCGCCGGGGTTTAGACGGGGCGGCCAGCGCCGCCGGGTCAGGTTCAGGCGGCGAGTTGCGCCGCGTTGGCATCCTTCGCAATGGCGATGATGTCGTCCCAGCGTGCGATCAACGCATTGACGCAATCGGGATCGAAGTGCCCGCCGCGCTCATGCTCGAGGAAGGCACGCGCCTCCTCGATCGACCATGCGCGCTTGTAAGGGCGCTCGGAGGTCAGGGCGTCGAACACATCGGCCACGGCGGTGATGCGGCCCGACAGGGGAATGGCGCGACCGCGCAGGCCAAGTGGATAGCCCTTGCCGTCGAACCGTTCGTGGTGGGTGGTGGCGATCTCGTGGGCGAGCTTGATGATGGGGGCGTTGGAGCCAGCTAAGATCTCGCCGCCAAACTGGGTGTGGCGCTGCATCTCACGCCGCTCGTCAGCGGTGAGCGCGCCCGGCTTCAACAAGACCGCATCGGCCACCGCGATCTTGCCGACATCATGCATGGGCGCGGCTCGGACGAGATCGTCGATAAAGCGACGGTTGCAGCCCATTTGTTCGGCGATCAGCCCACAATAGCGCGCCATGCGGCGGATGTGGGCGCCGGTCTCCGGATCGCGATATTCAGCGGCGCGCGCCAAGGTGACGATGATCTCTTGCTCGCGCTGCGTAAGCGAGCGGGTCGCGGCGGCCACCTCGGAGGCGAGCCACTCAGCGCGATCGCGCAGGATGCGGGTGGCCACACCAAGCTTCATGAGGTTCTTGGCGCGCACCTTGAACTCGAGCGCGTCGATGGGCTTGGAGATGAAGTCGGTCGCGCCCGCCTCCAGCGCCGCGATGCGGACCGCGCGCTGATCGAGCGTGGTGACCATGGCGATCGGCGTATCGGCGTGCAGCGGCATTGCCCGCAGCCGCTTGATGACCTCGATGCCATCGATGTCAGGCATCATGTAGTCGACCAAGATCAAGTCGCTTGAGGTCTCGGCCAGCGCGGCCAGCGCCCTGGCCGGGTGGTCGAACGACAACACCTCTTCGTCTTGGATTTGGCGGGCAAGGCCAATCACCAAAGCCAAGTTGACCGCGTTGTCATCAATCACGCAAATGGTCATCCATCACCCGGTCGATTGCAGCTGAGACGCGCCGCAGGATCGCCGCTGGATCTGACAAGCGGACGGGCAGCGTGCTGCCCCGTCATCCCCCACATGCCCTGCGACGTCCTGTCTCGGTGAAACCACCATGGGACGAGAACCGTTTCGGGGGTCTTACTCGACTGTCGACAATTCGAAGCGAATGAATGCCAACTTCACGGCTTGTGCCGCTGGCCTTACCAAACCCTCAACGTTGGCCTCATACGGCCACACGCCTGATCAAGCGCGATGAGGCCCAAGGCGGTGAGCGCCGCCAGCGTCACCAAAGTGGCCGGCACGCCTAAAGCCACCTGCAAGGCGCCCGCGATCGGCGGCATGAGCAGTGAGCCGAGGCTGCCGAACAGCGCGACCGCACCGGTGACCAAGGACATCTCGCCCGGCCGCTCCGCAATGCCAGGAATGGCGGCGAACAAGACACCGAACGCCACCCCGCTGGCGATCGACACCAGAACGGCGATCACCTCAAACACGGGCGCCGACAGCCCCGGCACCAAGGGGGCGAGTAGGCCGATCGGCATCACCGCCGAAATTCCCAAAATGACAAGGCGCGAGGCCCGGCGCGCCAACAGAACACCAATGAGAATGCTGCCGGCGACACTGGCCACGGAGACCACGGCCGTGGAGACGGCGGCCGCCTCGGCGGTGGCCAAATAGGTATCGATCATCACAAGGGGATACAGCGACAAGAACGCAATCACGGCGCCCGCCATCACGGCCATGGACGCGCCAAGCCACCAGCCCGCCACCGGCATGCGCGCCTTGGGCACGGCCCCATGGGCATTGGGCTTGAGCGGGGAAGGCACCACGACGGCGACAATCACACCAGCGGCCAGGGCGACCGCACCGTGAAGGCCAAACGCCACCCGCCACGCCTCAGGCGCCAGCGCGGCCAGCGCGGCGGCCAAGGCAAGACCGACCGGCACGAAGCTTGACCACAGCGCCAGGGCGGCTGAGCGATCACGCGGATCGGCACCCAGCGCGATCAAGGCCGGCGCGGTGACGACAACGCCGAGATAGCCAAGCCCCTCGGCAAAGCGCAGGGCAATCAGGGTGGGGACGCTCGCTGCCGTAGCGCCACCGAGCGCGCCCAAACCGATCAGTGCGATGCCCGCGGCCAAGACCCATTTGAGCCCAAAGGCTTCGAACCACCGGCTCGCCACGATGCCGAGCGCGGCACAGCCGGCCGTGATGGCCGACACCGCCAAGCCAAAGGCCGCGCCATCCAAGCCAAGCTCGGCGCGCAGCACCGCCGCATAGGCGCCGATGCGGCCAAGCTGCATGGCCGCGATAATGCCGGTCGCGAACACGAGACCGACAATCAAGCGGCTCTTGAGCCGGTCGGGCGCGGCGTCGAGCGGGCTCATGGGCTAGGCGATCGGGCGATCGGCGGCGGCCAAAAGCGCCGGATAAAGCTGCGGCGGACCCGCCACCAGACGGCCACCCTCGGCCAAATCGCCCTCATGATCAGGGAAGGGGGCAACGCGTCCACCGGCTTCTTCAATCAAGACGATGCCTCCCATGACGTCCCACGGCCACATGTGGAACTCCCAATATAGGTCAATCCGGCCAGCTGCAACATAGGCGAGCATCAACGCCCCTGCCCCAAGCTGGCGGAAGGCGACCCCGGTCTCCAGCAGATGCGTCGTCTTAGTGATGAAGGGTGGCAAGGGCAGGCGTGGGGTGTAGCCAAGCGCACACACCGCGTCTTGCATGCGACTGACGGAGGACACCGCCAGCGGCGCGTCGTTCATCCGAGCGCCGTGGCCCTGACGCGCCTCGAACATTTCATCGCGCAGCGGATCGTAGACGACGCCAATGGTGGGCACGCCATCGACCATCACGCCAATGGAGACGCACCAGTTGTGGGCGCCTTTGAGAAAATTGGTGGTGCCGTCGAGCGGATCGACCACCCAAAGGCAGCGGGCGTCGTTGGGGCCGGAATAGCCGGTCTCCTCGCCCAGAAACCGATCGAGCGGGAAAGCGACCGAGATCGCGCCGCGCACGATCGCCTCGGCCTCCTTGTCGGCGCGCGACACGAAGTCGTTCGGCCCCTTGGTCTCGATCACGAGCTCGGCGCGGCGGCGATAGAGATCGGCGAGATGACGGCCGGCTTCGCGCGCGGCGGCGACGGCAACGCGATGGCGCGCGGCAAGATCAAGATCGGACACGATGAGGCTCCTAAAGCAATTCCAGCAAAAGTGGGCACCGGTTTTGCGTCCGGAATTGCGCAGAAGAACATTGGCTCGAGCCTTTGTGCGATTCGAGGAAACGCGCAAAGGCTACAGCCAGACGATCGCGGCATACCAAAAGCAAATCCCCGGCGATAGCGCCGGGGATGCATGGGTGCGGAGCGTGACGGGCGCGCGGGCCGCGATCAGCTCAAGGTGCGGATGTCGACGAAATGACCGGCAATCGCCGCCGCCGCCGCCATGGCCGGCGAAACCAGATGGGTGCGGCCCTTGAAGCCCTGACGGCCCTCGAAATTGCGGTTCGAGGTCGACGCGCAGCGCTCGCCCGGGCTGAGCCGGTCGGCGTTCATCGCAAGGCACATGGAGCACCCCGGCTCGCGCCACTCAAAGCCTGCCGCCTTGAAGAGGACGTCGAGGCCTTCCGCCTCCGCCTGCTCCTTCACGAGGCCGGAGCCCGGCACGATCATGGCGAGCTTGATGTTGGGGGCGACCGACTTGCCCTTGACCACCTCGGCAACCGCGCGCAGGTCTTCGATGCGACCGTTGGTGCACGAGCCGATGAAGATCTTGTCGAGCGCGATGTCAGTGATCTTGGTGCCCGGCTTCAAGCCCATGTAGTCCAGCGCGCGCCACTTCGAGGTGCGCTTATTGGCATCGGCGATGTCATCGGGATTGGGCACGACACCGGAGACGGAGACGACGTCTTCGGGCGAGGTGCCCCAGGACACGATCGGCGGCAAGTTGGCGGCATCAAGCACGACGGTGCGATCATAATGGGCGCCATCGTCGGTCTTGAGGCTCTCCCAATACGCAAGCGCCCGGTCCCAGGCCTCGCCGGTCGGCGCCTTCGGGCGGCCCTTGATGTAGGCGTAGGTCTTCTCATCCGGCGCGATCAGGCCGGCGCGCGCGCCGCCTTCGATCGACATGTTGCAGACCGTCATGCGGCCTTCCATGGAGAGCGCGCGGATCGCCTCGCCGGCATATTCGATCACCGAGCCGGTGCCGCCGGCGGTGCCGATCTCGCCGATGATCGCCAGAATGATGTCCTTGGCGGTGACGCCGGGCGGCAGCTGGCCGTCGACGCGCACCAGCATGTTCTTCGCCTTCTTCTGCACCAGCGTCTGGGTGGCGAGCACGTGCTCGACCTCCGAGGTGCCGATGCCGTGGGCGAGCGCGCCGAAGGCGCCGTGGGTCGAAGTGTGGCTGTCGCCGCAGACGATGGTCGTGCCCGGCAGGGTGAAGCCCTGCTCCGGCCCGATGACGTGGACGATGCCCTGGCGGATGTCGGCGGCGTCGTAATACTCGATGCCGAATTCCGCGGCGTTCTGGGCGAGAGCCTCCACCTGGGTGCGGCTCTCCTCGTCCTTGATGCCGAACTTGCGGTCCGGCGTCGTCGCGATGTTGTGGTCGACCACGGCCAGCGTCTTCTGCGGCGCCCGCACCTTGCGGCCCGTCGTGCGCAGGCCCT
>CALSBD010000274.1:0-5220 GCA_943373055.1 Rhizobium sp. Q54 | reverse complement strand
GATTGGGCAGCCGAAACGCCACCACAAACGCATCGGACAGTGGGCCCGCGCCCAGGTTGGCGGCGATCAGCGTGTCGCGGGCAAAGCCGAGCACCCGGCTCGACATGGTCGCTGCACCGACGGACATGAAGTTGCGTATGAGCGACATCCGACGTCCTTTGCCTCAGCTCCAACCTCAAGTGGACCTGCCTAAGCCCAGGCTGTCAAACCTGACTGAATGAGTCAATTTATAATGACCGGCGTCATTCGCCCGCCGCCCGTGACTTGGTCGCCTTCGGCCGCTCCGCTGCATCGCCGCCCGAGGCCTTCTCAGAGGCCTTGTCTGATGTCTCGCCTGATCGATCGAACGCCATGGCGATGCGCGCGCGGATCGCCCGTTCGCGCGCGGGCGAGGTTACCTTTTGGCCGGTGAGGTCGGTCACATAGAACACGTCCACCGCCCGCTCGCCAAAGGTCGCCACGTGAGCGGACGCGATGTTGAGGTTGAGGTCCGAAATGGTCCGCGTGAGGTCGTAAAGCAGGCCCGGCCGGTCAAGCCCTGACACTTCGATGACGGTGTATTTGTCCGACCACCCATTGTTGACGATCACATCGGTCGCCACGTCGAAGGCGTTGGTGCGGGTGCGCGCCAAGGTGCGCCGCGCCACGCTTTCCGGTAGGCGCTCCTTGCCCTCCAGCGTCTTGGCGATCAGGTCAGAGACCCGCTCCGCGCGCCGCAACTCGTCGGCATCATTGGTGAATTCGCGCGAGACGAAGATCGTATCCAGCGCACGCCCGTCGGTCGTGGTGTAGATCTGCGCGTCGACGATGTTAGCCCCGGCCACCGCGCACGCGCCGGCGATCGTCGACAATAAGCGTGGGTGATCGGGCGTGAGCACGGTGATTTCCGTTACGCCCTCAAAGGCAAGCGAGCGCACGCGGCTGGCGAATTGCCGTTTCTTGAGCTTGGCTTCTTTCAGCATCTGCGCGTGCTGCACCTTGTGCGGCAGCGACACCCGCAGCCAATAAGGCGAATAGTGCATCGCCTCATAAGCCTTCTTGTCCGTCTCTGACCACTCGGTCAGCTCGGCCATCAACTCGCGCTTGGCCGCCGCAACCCGCTGGTCGCGCGGGATCTGGCTGTGGCCGCCGGCGAGGTAGGGCTCGGTCTCATAATAAAGCGTGCGCAACAGCTGGCCCTTCCAGCCGGTGAAGACGCCTGGACCCACCGCGCGGATATCGGCCACGGTGAGGATCAACAGCATCTTCAGCCGCTCCGGGCTTTGCACGATCTCGGCAAAGTCGCGAATCGTCTTACGGTCATTGAGGTCGCGGCTTTGCGAGACCATCGACATGAGAAGGTGATGCTCGATGAGCCAAACGACGCTTTCCGTCTCCGCCGGCGACAGGCCAAGCCGAGGGCACAGCGAGCGGGCGATTTGCGCGCCCACCACCGAGTGATCCTCCGGGCGTCCCTTGCCGATGTCATGCAGGAACAGCGCGACATAGAGGAGCCGCCGGTTCTGAATGCCGGGCATCAACTCGGTCGCCAGCGGGTGCTGCTCCGCGCGCACCCCCGCTTCGATCTCCCACAGTTCGCCCAATGACCGGATCAGGTGCTCGTCGACCGTGTAGTGGTGATACATGTTGAACTGCATCATCGCCACGATACGGCCGAACTCCGGCACGAAGCGGCCCAAGACCCCCGTCTCGTTCATCCGCCGCAGGATGATTTCCGGTTGGTTCTTGGAGGTTAGAAGATCCAGGAACAACTGATTGGCTTCCGAATCCTTGCGCACCTGATCATCAATCAGCTTCAAGGATCGGGTGACCAGTTTCATGGCATCGGGGTGGAACGCAAGGTTATTGCGGTCGGCCAAGTGAAAGATGCGCAAGAGATTGACCGGGTCGCGCTCGAACACCTGGTCGTCGAATACGTTGATGCGCGCGTTCTCGGTGACGAAGCCATCCGCCGTGCCAAGCCCGGTCGGCTTCTTGCGCATGGAGAAGGTGGTCAGCCAGCGATTAAGCGAGGGGGTCTTTTTGACGTGCTGCTCTTCGAGCGCGGCGCAGAAGATCAAGGTGAGATCACCCACCTCCTTGGCCACCAGGAAGTAGTGCTTCATGAACCGCTCGACGGCCTTCAGCCCCGCGCGCTTGGCATACCCCAGCCGCCGCGCGACCTCCGGCTGGAGATCGAAGGTGAGCTTTTCCTCCGCCCGGCCCGTGATGAAATGCAAATTGCAGCGCACCGCCCACAAGAAGTCGTCGCACCGTTTAAACCGGGTGTACTCAGTGCGGGAGAACACGCCCTTTGAGATCAGCTCCTCGGGCTTGCGCACCCGATAAAAATACTTGGCGATCCAAAACAGCGTTTGCAGGTCGCGAAGGCCGCCTTTGCCTTCCTTGATGTTCGGTTCGACGAGATAGCGCGAGGTGCCTTGCTTGCGGTGGCGCTCATCGCGCTCGGCGAGCTTGGCGGCGATGTACTCAGGCCCGGTGTTGCGCACCACCTCGGCGTCGAACCGCTTGATCAGATCGTCATAAAGCGCCTTGTCGCCCCACAGATAACGCGTCTCCAGGATGGCGGTGCGGATCGTCATGTCCGAGCGCGACAGCCGGATGCATTCGTCAATGTTGCGGGTGGCGTGGCCGACCTTAAGGCCCAAATCCCACAGCATATAAAGAATGTATTCCACCACGCTCTCGCCCCACGGCGTCTGCTTGTAGGGGAGAAGGAACAGGAGATCGACGTCGGAGCCCGGCGCCAACGTGCCGCGCCCATAGCCGCCCACCGCCGTCACCGCCAACCGCTCCGCCTGTGTGGGGTTTTTCACCGGATAGATATAAGTGGTCGCGAAGTCGTGGATGACGCGGATCGTCTCATCGCGCATGTAGGACAAGCGCTCTGCGCACAGCGTGCCGCGGCGGTCGGCCAAGAGGCGGCGCTCGATTTCCCGCCGCGCGCTCTCGCGCGCCGTCTTGAGCACCTGCAACACCTTGGGCCGGGCATCGTGGAGCGGGCCGGTGTGGGTGCGCATCACCTCGGCGAGCGTCGCGCGCAGCTCGTCGGCATTGATTAGACCTTGCAGCGCCGCCGGCGTGGCCATGCGGGGGCTCCTCTCCCGTCCGTGATTCGTGCCCCACCCGTCACGGGGTCGGGAGGTGACCATAATCGCCCGCGCGTTCCGGTGCCATGGGCTGATGAACGCCGCTCAGTGCGCACGCAACGGGCACTGAAGCGACGGCATGCGGCTAGCGGCGCCGAACGAGCCTGGTAAGCTGGTGCCCGATCGCCCGTTCCCCGCTTAGCCTGAGACCGCCATGATCATCAACGATCCCGCCATTGTCGCCGAGGTCACGGCCGCCTTCGAGGCCTATGAGGTGGCGCTGACCACCAATGATGTGGCCACGCTCGATGCCATGTTTTGGGCGAGCGACGCGGTGATCCGCTACGGCATGGGCGAGAACCTCTATGGCCGCGAGGAAATCCTGGCCTTTCGCAAGGCGCGCCCATCGACCGCGCTGGCCCGCTCGCTGTCGCGCACGGTGATCACCACCTTTGGCCGCGATCTGGCGACCGCATCGACCTTGTTTCACCGGCCCCATCAACCCACCAAGGTCGGTCGCCAGCAGCAAACCTGGGTGCGGCTTCCCGAGGGCTGGCGCGTGGTCGCCGCCCACGTCAGCCTGATCGACGCACCAGGGCCTTAAGCCGCCTTTCTGCTGTGGGTGCGCCCGCCTTCAACCAAGCAGTAACCCGCTACACCATCCGGTTTTACACCTGTCGACTCAACCGTGCGTATGTGCAAGGTTGTGCGCGGATGGGTTTTGCCCGCGCGCCACCTATCCAAATGCGCGCGCCATCGGGTGCGCGCACCGGGGCGCGGGTTGTGTGGTCATGGAGGTGTGTGATGGCGATGGGTGTGAGCGGCGCGGTGGGCGCCAAGCGCGGCGGATGGGGGAAAGTCGGGACCGTGGTGACCATGGTCGCGGTGTTGGCGGTGGGGGCGCCGTCGGGGGCGCTGGCGGCCGGTCCCGCCGACACGGCGACGGCCGAGGCAGCCAAGCCGGAGAAGACCTCCACGCCACGCCGTCTGTCCAACTCGCCCGACAACATCAAGAAGCGCGAGTGCGACACCAAGTGGAAGGCCCACAAGAAAGAGGCCAAGCCGACCGGCTGGAAGCCCTATTTCACCTTCATGGCCAATTGCATGTGACGGCGCGGATGTTGGGCTCGGTGCTTTCGGCGTGCTTGAGGTCTAGCGGGACGCGCGGTTTCTGCTAAAAGCGGCGCGTCCCGTTTGACCCAGCGATTGAAGCACCATGACTGACCTTGCCGGCCTTGAGGCCCAAATCCTGTCTGACATCGAGGCCGCCGCCGACGAAGCGGCGCTGGAAAGCGTGCGCATCGCCGCGCTGGGCAAGAAGGGCGCGATTTCCGAACGCCTCGCTGGCCTGGGCAAGCTCGCCCCGGACGATCGCAAAACCGCCGGTGCCGCCATCAACGCCGTCAAGGACGCGGTGACCGCAGCGCTCGCCGCCCGCCGCGACGTGCTCAAGCGCCAAGCCGTCACCGAGCGGCTCAAGCGCGAGACCGTTGATATCACCTTGCCGGTGCGGCCCTCGCCGGGCAATGTCGGCCGCATTCATCCCATCAGCCAGGTGATCGACGAGCTCACCGCGATCTTCGCCGATATGGGCTTCTCCATCGCGGAAGGGCCCGACGTCGAGACCGACGACTATAACTTCACCAAGCTCAACTTCCCGGAGGGCCACCCGGCCCGCGAGATGCATGACACCTTCTTCTTCAATCCGAAGGAAGACGGATCCAGGCTTCTGTTGCGCACGCACACCTCGCCCGTGCAGGTGCGCACCATGCTGGCGCAAAAGCCGCCAATCCGCGTCATCATCCCCGGCCGCACCTATCGCTGCGACAGCGACCAGACCCACACGCCCATGTTCCACCAGGTGGAAGGCCTCGTCATCGACAAGGGCTCCCATGTCGGCCACATGAAGTGGGTGTTGAAGGAGTTCCTCAAGGCGTTCTTCGAGGTCAAGGACCTCAAGATGCGCTTCCGGCCGTCGTTCTTCCCGTTCACCGAACCCTCCATCGAAGTCGACATGCAGTGCGACCGGTCGGGTCCGGAGATCCGTGTCGGCGAAGGCAAGGATTGGCTGGAGATCCTGGGCTGCGGCATGGTGCACCCCAATGTGCTGCGCAACTGCGGCCTCGACCCG
>CALSBD010000273.1:0-5231 GCA_943373055.1 Rhizobium sp. Q54 | reverse complement strand
GCTGTCCTTGGCGTTGAGGCTCATGGGGATCCGATGGGGTGTCACGAAAGCGTGGCTGTTCACATAGCGGGCATGGCGGGCTTTGACCAGGGGATTGCAAGGATTGGCCTGGGCAGCCGTGGCGGGCGCGACACGATAGGCCACCAATGCGTGCCAGCGCGGCGCCGTCGGCTTACGAGGCATTAACCCAATCGGCGTTATCAGCTAAGAATGAGTTTACTCAAGGAAGGCCCGTTCGCCTGATGACCGCGCGCTTTGCCCCCGTCTCGATGCTGGTCGACCGCTTCACGGCGGCCCGCACGGTCATGGCGGCGCTCGTGATCGGGGTGTGGTTGGCGCCAGGATTGGCAGCGGCGCAGTCGAGCGTGGCGACGGGAGCCGGCGTGACGGTGGCCGCGGTGAGCGGTGGGGCTGGCGAAACGGCTGGCCGCGTGGGTCCGCAGACAGCGCCGTCAGCGCTCGACGCGCGGCTGGCGGGCGACGAGAAACGCACCCGCCTAGTGGTCGATCTGTCCGACGAAGTGACGCTTGATGCGTTCGTGCTCGATGAACCTGACCGGGTGGTGATTGATCTGCCACGGGTGGATTTCAAAATGGATGGCCAGTTGGGTCAGACCGGCCGAGGCCTCATTTCCCGTTGGCGCTTTGGTCTGTTGTCGGCGCAGCGCTCACGCATCGTCATCGATGCCACGGGTCCTGTTGCCATCGACAAGGCCTTCGTCCTTCCGGCGGTGGAGAACCAGCCGGCGCGGCTCGTGTTGGATCTGGTTCCCACCACACGCGCGGCGTTTCGCGCCGAGGCGCAAAAGCCCCGCGTGGAGAGCTTTACGACCGCGGCGCTCACGCCCAATGGCGGCCCGCTCAAGAAGGGGGATCGACGCACCGCGCCCGTGCCCCCGGTTGCAAAGGACAAGACCCGCCCGGTGGTGGTTATCGATGCCGGCCACGGAGGCATTGATCCGGGCACGTGGAGCCGCTTTTCCAACATGGTGGAAAAAGAAGTGACGCTCGACGTTGCCAAGCTGTTGCGCGACAAGCTCGTTAAGTCAGGCCGCTACGAGGTGGTGATGACGCGGACGGAGGATGTGTTTATCCCACTGTCCGACCGGGTGCGTATCGCGCGTGAGGCCTCGGCGGATTTGCTCGTGTCGATCCATGCCGACGCGGAGAACGTGTCGAGCGTGCGTGGCGCCACGGTTTATACTTTGTCCGACGATGCCTCCGACCAGCGCGCGGCGGAGCTTGCCGACAAGGAAAACCGCGCTGACGCCTTGGCGGGTATGGCGACGATGCCGACGTCCGATGCGGTGGGCGATATCCTCATTGATCTCACCCGGCGCGAGACCGATCGCTTCAGCCATGAGTTTGCTGCGGGGCTCGTGTCCCGGCTGTCGGCGGCCGGCAAGGCGATCCGGTCCAATCCGCACCGCTCGGCCGGCTTCCGGGTGTTGAAGGCCCATGACGTGCCGTCGATTCTTTTGGAGCTCGGCTTCTTGTCAAACCGTGAGGATGAGGCGCGCATGCGCAGCCCGCAGTGGCGCGACCAGATGACCGATGTCATGACACAGGCCATCGACACCTATTTTGCGCCCCGTGTGGCTAAGGAATCACGCTAAGGACACGGCGTGGGGTTGGCGGGCTTGACGGATAGGGTGGCGCCTCAATCGCGCCATGAAAACGTGGCCCGTGGTCTGGTTAGGCGTCAGCGTTTCGCCCAAGACGAGTGATCTGGTCCGTGCGACCACGGGCGAGTGGCACAGGTTGACGGGGCTGACAGGGGTTCTCCTGACAGACGCCCGTTTGAGGTGTAGTATCAGGCGTTACGCAAGGTTATCACGCGATGGACACTGCCCAGCCGGGCGCGTCCGGGCAAGACGAGGCAGGGCTCACGGTGTCCAGGAGGGCGCGGGTGGCCCAGGGGTCGGTCGGGAAACGACATGTTTCTGGTGCGCTTCATTGGATATCTCTTCGGCATCGGCGCGGTGATGTTTCTCCTCGCCGCGGGCGGCTTGTGGGCGGCCTATCGCTACTATGCGGCCGAGCTGCCGAGCTACGAGGGCCTCAAGACCTACGAGCCGCCGGTGATGACGCGCATCCATGCCGCCGATGGCAGCCTGATCGCCGAGTATGCCCATGAACGGCGCATGTTCTTGCCGATCCAGTCGATCCCCGATCTGGTCAAAAACGCGTTCCTCTCGGCCGAAGACAAGAACTTCTACCAGCACAATGGCATCGACTTCGGCGGCATCGGCCGCGCTGCGCTGTTGGCGGTCCGCTCGGGCGGTCGCACGGTGCAAGGGGCGTCGACGATCACCCAGCAGGTCGCCAAAAACTTCCTTCTGACCAATCAGCGCACCATGGACCGCAAGATTCGCGAAGCGATCCTAGCGATCCGGATGGAAGGTGCGTTCACGAAGGATCAGATCCTCGAGCTTTATCTCAACGAGATCTATCTGGGCCTGGGCGCTTACGGCGTGGCGGCGGCGTCGCTTCTCTACTTCGATAAGTCGGTCCATGAGCTGACCGTCGCGGAGGCGGCGTATCTGGCTGCCTTGCCGAAGGCGCCCAACAATTACCACCCGTTCCGCGCGCCCGAGCGTGCGATTGAACGGCGCAACTGGGTCATTGAGCGCATGCAGGAAAACGGCGTGCTCGACGCGGAAGGCGCCAAGCAGGCGATGGCCGCGCCGCTCAACGTGACGCCGCGCCAGACCGGGCCGCATTTGTTCGCCTCAGAATACTTCGCCGAAGAAGTCCGTCGCCAGCTCGCGCAGATGCATGGCGAGAAGGGCCTCTATGCGGGGGGCCTGTCGGTGCGCACCACGCTCGATCCCAAGCTCCAGGTGATCGCGCGCAAGGCGTTCATGGACGGCGTGATCGATTTCGATCGCGACTCGGGCTATCGCGGCCCGGTGGCGACCATTGATCCGACCGGTGATTGGGGGCCGCGGCTGGCCGAGGTGAAAGCGCTCAGCGATGTGCCGGAGTGGCGTTTGGCGGTCGTGTTGTCGGTCACGCCACAAGAGGCCATGATCGGCTTGCAGCCGGGCCGCGAGGTGTCGGGTCAGCTGTCGACCGAGCGTGCGCGTGGCTTCGTGAAATTGGAGACCATGCGGTGGGCGCGGTGGAACTCACCCAAGCGCCGCTCGGGCGCGCCTAAGACCGTGGCGGATGTGTTGACCCCTGGCGACGTGATCTACGTCTCCAAGGTCGGCAATGGCGAGGCTGAGCGCGATTTCTACGCGCTCCAACAGGTGCCCGCAGTGTCGGGCGCGCTGGTGGCGATGGACCCGCACACCGGCCGCGTGCTGGCCTCCATTGGCGGTTTCTCGTTCTCGGAGAGCGAGTTCAATCGTGCTACGCAGGCGCGGCGCCAACCGGGTTCGTCGTTCAAGCCGTTCATCTACGCCGCCGCACTCGACAACGGCTACACGCCCTCGTCGGTGGTGCTTGACGGTCCGCTTGAGTTGCCCCAGGGCCCGGGCCTGCCGCCGTGGCGGCCGGAAAACTATTCGGGCAAGTTCTATGGCCCGTCGACGCTGCGCGTGGGCATCGAGCAGTCGCGCAACACGATGACCGTGCGTCTGGCGAAGGATATGGGCATGCCGCTGGTGGCCGAATACGCCAAGCGGTTCGGTATCTACGACAAGCTGCCGCCGTTCCTGTCCGCGTCGCTCGGCTCGCAGGAGACGACCCCGCTCGCCTTGACGGCCGCCTACGCCACCATCGCCAATGGCGGGCGTTATGTGAAGGCGTCGTTCATCGACCGCATCCAGGATCGGTATGGCCGTACCATCTACAAGCACGACAAGCGCGAGTGCCCGGGCTGTCAGGCGACCGATTGGGCCAAGCAGCTGGAGCCGGAACTGATCGACAACGCCGATCAGGTGCTTGATCCGATGAC
Source organism: Rhizobium sp. Q54 (assembly GCA_943373055.1). GTDB lineage: Bacteria > Pseudomonadota > Alphaproteobacteria > Rhizobiales > Ancalomicrobiaceae > CALSBD01. Next base: position 1,327 of record CALSBD010000273.1, on the reverse strand, counting down.
CGCCTATCAGATCACCGCCATGATGGAAGGCGTCGTGCAGCGCGGCACCGCGACCCTCTTGAAGGACCTCAAGCGGCCGATCGCCGGCAAGACCGGCACCACCAACGATGAGAAGGACGCCTGGTTCGTCGGTTTCACGCCCGATCTCGCCGTGGGTGTCTATATCGGCTACGACCGCCCGCGCCCGATGGGTCGCGGTCGCACCGGTGGTCTGCTGGCCGCGCCGATTTTCAAGCAGTTCATGGCCGAGGCCCTCAAGGATCAGCCGCCGGTGGCGTTCCGCGTGCCCGAGGGGCTCAAGCTGGTGGCGATCAACCGCCGCACCGGCATGCGTTCGGCGGCGGGCGATCCCGACACGATCATGGAAGCCTTCAAGCCGGGCACGGGTCCAGGCGACAGCTACTCCATCATCGGGTTTGATGCTGAGCAGTTCACTCGCGCCCGCAAGGTGACGCCGGATATCGAGCGTCAGCTGCAGCCCGGCGGCCTCTACTGAGGCGATTGCCGACGCCTGAATGGGACCTAACGACAAACGCGGCTCGACCTTCTCAGGTCGAGCCGTTTGCGTTTGGGAGCGTGTGAGAGTTCGGGCACAAAAGCGCGCCGGCGTCTGAGATGGCGCCCCGACGCCCGCGGCGTCAGGCCTTAAATGACGCCCGCGGCGTCAGGCCTTGATCGACGCCCGCGGCGTTAGGCCTTGATCTTCACATAGCTGCCGGGGGCGGCTTCGATCACCTTCAGGCGACGACCGCCTGGCTTGCGCGGCTTCACCTCGCGGCCATCAAGTGAGCGGATCCACTCCATCCAATGCGGCCACCAAGAGCCTGGATGTTCGGTCGCTGTCTTCACCCAGTCTTCGTAGCCGCCCACCGCCGGACCGTTGGTCCAATACTGGTATTTCTTTTTGTCGGGCGGGTTGATCACGCCGGCGATGTGGCCGGAGCCCGACAACACGTATTTCACGTCGCCGCCAAAGCAGCCCGAACCGACGAACACCGAGCGGGGCGGGGCAATGTGATCCTCGCGGGCGGCTAGGTTATAGATCGGGATCTTGACGTCCTTCAGGTTCAGTTTCACGCCACCCAGTTCGAGCCGGCCCTTGGAGAGGTTGTTCTCCAAATAGCAGTTGCGCAGATAGAACGAGTGGTTTGCTGCCGGCATCCGCGTGCTGTCGGAGTTCCAGTAGAGAAGGTCAAAGGGCAGGGGATCGCGGCCGCGCATGTAGTTGTTGACGAAATACGGCCAGATCAGATCGTTCGACCGCAGCATGTTGAACGAGCCGGACATGTTCTTGCCCTCAAGATCGCCCTTTTCGATCATGCGCTCT
>CALSBD010000272.1:0-5247 GCA_943373055.1 Rhizobium sp. Q54 | reverse complement strand
CGAACGGCCGACCAGCGGGATATCGTCATAGCCCTCCTCGCCCCCCGCCGAGGCGCGCTTTTGCTTCGGCTCGGCCATGGCGCGGCCGATGATGGAGATCAGCTCCTTCAGGTCAAAAGGCTTGGGCAGATATTCGTACGCGCCGCGCTCGGAGGCCTTGATGGCGGTCATGAAGGTGTTTTGCGCGCTCATCACGATGACGGGCAAATCCGGGCGCACCTTCTTGATGCGCGGCAGCAAGTCAAAGGCGTTCTCGTCGGGCATGATCACGTCGGTGATGACGAGGTCGCCCTCGCCTTGCGCAATCCAGCGCCACAAGGTCGCGGCATTCGACGTCAGCCGCACCTCGTAGCCGGCGCGCGACAAAGCCTGATTGAGCACCGTGCGGATGGCGGCGTCATCATCGGCGACCAGGATGTTGCCATTCGGCATCTTGGGACCTTTCCCTTATGTCAATTTCAAACGCGGCGGGGCGCGCCATCGGCGCCCTGATAGGCCGGCATCAAGATGCGAAACAGCGTGCGCCTGGGTTGGCTGTCGCACTCGATGACCCCTCCATGGTCGCCGACGATCTTGGCGACCAATGCAAGACCAAGGCCGGTTCCGTTGGTCTTCGTCGTCACGAACGGATCAAACATGTGCGGCACCAAATCCGCCGGCACGCCGGGGCCGTTGTCGCGCACGCAAAACTCCAAGGGCAGCGTGACGCGCGTGTTGGCGCCCGGCACCGACAGGCGAATGCCAGGGCGGAAGGCGGTCGACAGCACGATCTCGCCGTCGGGTCGATCACCAATCGCTTCCGCCGCGTTTTTGATCAGGTTCAAGAACACTTGCACCAATTGATCACGGTTGGCGTAGACCGCCGGCAGCGAGGGGTCATACTCCTCGACGATGGAAATGCCGCGCGCGAAGCCCGACAAAGCAAGCCGCTTCACGTGGTCCAAGACGTTGTGAATGTTGACCGCTTCGCGCTCGACGGGGCGCTCGTCGGAGAACACCTCCATGCGATCGACGAGCTTAACGATGCGGTCGGCCTCGTCGGTGATGAGCCGCGTGAGCGGCCGGTCCTCGGCGGGAACGGACGCCTCCAAGAGCTGCGCCGCACCGCGAATGCCCGACAGCGGGTTCTTGATCTCATGGGCAAGCATGGCGGCAAGGCCGGTGACCGAGCGGGCGGCCGACCGGTGGGTCAGCTGCTTATCGATCTTGTCGGCCATGGTGCGCTCTTGGAGCATGACCACCACGTGGTCGGGCCGCTCCACTAAGGGCGTTGCGTAAACGTCGACGATCTTCTCCGCCCCAATGCGCGGCGAGGAGATATCAAGGCGGTATTCGCTCACCGGCGCGAGCCGCTCGCGCACCTGCGAGACGAGCTCCAACATCGGGCTGCCGAACGGCACGAAGTGGACAAGCCCGTGCTTTTTCAAGCTTGTGGACGACGCCTTGAAGAAGACCTGGGCGGCGTCATTGGCGTGCTCGATCGTCCCATCGGGGGCGACCAGGATCACCGGATGCGGCAAGGCGTTGAGCATGGCGGTGGCCGTGTCAAAGGGGCTGGGGGCGCGAGGGGCGCCAAGCGCGCGGACGGTCATGCGGCCACCCGTCGGTCGGACGCAAAGGCGTCGCGGATCAGTTTGAGCGCCATGCGCGGGTCCTCGGTTGTCAAAAGGGGTTTGCGCCAAGCCGCCACCGGAGCGCCTTCGGCTTCGATCACGTCGAGATACCAGGCCACATGCTTGCGCGCGGAGCGCAGGCCCAACGGCAGGCCATAATGGTCCAGCATTAACTCGTAGTGCTCGGCGACGAGATCGGCGAGCGGTTCGCCGCGCGGGCCGCGATCACGCTCGCCCGTCGCTAAGAAGCGCGTCACACTCGCGGGAAGCCAGGGCCGGCCCTGCGCGCCACGGCCAATCATCACGGCATCGGCGCCCGATTGGGTCAGCATCTCACGGGCATCGTCGAAGCCCAGGCAATCGCCATTGGCGACGACCGGAATGGAGACCGCGTCCTTGACGGCGCGGATCGCAGCCCAATCGGCACTGCCCTCGTAGAACTGATCGCGGGTGCGGCCATGCACCGTGACGAGCGACACGCCCGCCGCCTCGGCGCGCCGGGCAAGTTCAGGCGCGTTGATGGAGGCGCGGTCCCAGCCGAGCCGCATCTTGAGCGTCACCGGCACGGACGCGGCCTGAACGGTTGCTTCAACGAGGGTGAGCGCGTGATCAAGATCGCGCATCAACGCGGCGCCCGACCAACCGGTCGTCACGCGCTTCGACGGGCACCCCATGTTGATGTCGATGATGGCCGCGCCGGCGTCCTCGGCGATTTTGACGCCCTCACGCATCCAGCGCGCCTCGCGGCCGGCCAGCTGCACCACATGGGGCTGGAGCCCCTCGCCTTTCACCCGCCGACGCATATCGTCCGAGCCGGAGAGCAGGGCTTCGCTGGCAACCATCTCCGACACCACATAGGGGGCGCCGAAACGGGCCGCCAGGCGGCGAAACGGAAGATCGGTGATGCCGGACAGGGGCGCCAGGATCGCCGGGCGTGCAAACGCGTGGGCGCCGATCCGGAATCCGCCAGGGGGCGGCGCGGGCGATGGGGGCAAATGGGTGTCAGGCGTGGCGTTGCTCATTCCGTGTGCATTCATAAAGACTGATCAACTATTCGGCAAATCAATTCGATCATCAAGCCCGGAATAGCCGATATTCCAAAGGCGTTGGCGTCGGCTCGCCAGTTGGGTTAATCACCAAGCCGCTTGGCGCGTCGATAGGCACGCCAGGCGCGGATCGCGCCATCCGTTTGTGTCCGTGCGCGCGGAGCTTCCATGCCTGCTTCGGAGCCAATCGCCAACCCCTCATCATCGCCCTCCCCGGACCCGGTGATGCCCGCCAACGCTGCCCGCCCGGTTGCGGTGGTGATCGTGGCGGCCGGCTCGGGCAGCCGGGCGATGCGCGCGGGCGAAGCACCCAAGCAATACCGACCCGTCGCCGGCGTTCCCGTGCTGGAGCGGACCGTGAGCGCGTTTGTGAGCTACCCGCGGGTGACCGACGTGGTATGCGCCATCAGCAGCGAGCACGCGGGGTTGTTCCAGCCGATCGCCGATCGATTCGCGGGGCACCCCGTGTTTCGCGGTGGCGTGACCGGTGGGGCGACGCGGCAGTCCTCGGTGCGGGCCGGGCTTGAGGCGTTGGCGCGGGCGGGCTTTGACGGGCACGTGCTGATCCATGATGCGGCGCGGCCCTTCCTCACCCACGCCGTGATCGACCGCTGCCTGGCGCGTCTGACGGAAGCGTCCGCGGTGGTGGTAAGCTTGCCGGTCGTCGATACCGTCAAGCGCGCTGACGCTGACGGGCGCGTTGAGGCGACCATCCCGCGCCAAGGGCTTTGGACCGCGCAGACCCCGCAAGGGTTTCGGTTCGGCGCGATCCTGGAAGCGCACCGGCGTGCCGCCGCCGCCGATCGCGATGACTTCACCGACGATGCCGCCGTGGCCGAATGGGCGGGGCTCGAGGTGCGCGTCGCTCTGGGTGATCCCGCCAACATCAAGCTCACCACTGCCGAGGATTTCGAGCGCATGAATGCCACCCTCGCCCGCCCGCTTGACGATATCCGCGTTGGCACCGGCTATGACGTCCATTCGTTCGAGCCGGGCGACCACGTCACCTTGTGCGGCGTGAAAATCGCCCACACCCATAAGCTCAATGGTCATTCCGACGCCGATGTGGCGCTGCACGCGCTCACCGACGCGATCCTGGGGGCGCTGGGCGACGGCGACATTGGCCAGCATTTCCCGCCGACCGACATGCGCTGGCGCGGCGCGGCCTCCGAGGTGTTCTTAAAGGATGCCCTGGCCCGGGTGACCGCGCGGGGCGGCCTGATCGCCCATTGCGATATCTCGCTGATTGCCGAGGCCCCCAAGGTGGGGCCACACCGCGAGGCGATGCGCGCTCGGGTCGCCGACATCCTCGGCCTTACGATTGATCGGGTCGGCGTCAAGGCGACGACAAACGAGAAGCTCGGCTTTGTCGGCCGCAAGGAAGGGATTGCCGCGATCGCCACGGCCACCGTTCGACTGCCGTCCTGATCCGCCCGAAACCGGAGACCGCCGCCATGACCGACCTGAGCGCGCTTGAACCTCGGGCCGCGGCCCTCGTGGCGGCCTATGCGGCCCGCGGTCTGAAACTCGCAACGGCGGAAAGCTGCACGGGCGGTTTGGTTGCCGGGCTCTTGACCGCGATCCCGGGCTCCTCGGCGGTGGTGGAGCGCGGGTTCGTCACCTACTCGAACGAATCAAAGACTGAAGCGATTGGCGTGCCGGCCGCGCTGATCGCCGCCCATGGCGCAGTGTCGGAGCCGGTGGCGCGCGCGATGGCCGAAGGGGCACTTGCCCATTCCCACGCGGATGTGGCGGTCGCCATCACCGGTATTGCCGGTCCAGGCGGCGGGTCGGCGGCGAAGCCGGTGGGGCTTGTCTGGTTCGGCCTTGCGATCAAGGGCCTGCCCCCTCAAACGCGCGAATGCCGGTTCGACGATACGGGTCGAACCGGCATTCGATTGGCAGCGGTTGCGGTCGCGCTAGCGCTTTTGGAAAGCGCCGTGCGCGACTAAGCGCGATCAGTCGGACGTCTTGGTCAGCGTGATCCCGCCGCCCAAATAGCCGCGCAGGATGGTGCCCAGCACATTCGAGTAGTCGTCCGTCCAGGCATCGACGCCCGCGACCGGCTCCAGCTTGGTCCAGCCCGGCTTTTTGGGGAGCGCACCGAGGTGCTCCGGCGAACGTGCCATGACCGCGACGACCGAGCCGGTCGCCATGTCCTTGGCCGCGGCCGCCGACGGGGTGTGCTCCTTGGCGTAGGACACCAGGCCCTCCGACGCGGCCAACGCCGACACCACGCTCGCCAGCTCCATGTGCCGGTTGGAGATGTGGAAGACGATCACGCCGGTTTCATCGGTGCGCGACAGATAGAGCTGCAGCGCCTCGCGAGTGAGCAAGTGGACGGGGATGGAGTCCGACGAGAAGGCGTCGACCACCACCACGCCCGCGCTCTTGGCCGGCTGGTCGGCGAGCGTGAGGCGTGCGTCGCCCAGCACCACCTTCATGTCGGGGGCGCACGACGACAGGAAGCGGAAGTTTGCGGGATCGCGGGCGATCTCGACCACTTCCGGGTCGATCTCGTAATAGACCCAGTTTTCCTCGCGCTTAGCGTGGCACGACAGTGAACCGGCGCCCAGGCCGATCGCGTG
>CALSBD010000271.1:0-5289 GCA_943373055.1 Rhizobium sp. Q54 | reverse complement strand
CGTTATTGGCGCGCTGAGACTGCGCTGACCTCCCCATCGAGCAAGGTTCCTTATCGATGGCCGTTCTCCCGCTCGAGCTCACCCTTAACGCCAAGCCTGCAATCATCCTGACTGCCCAAAATCCGCGGTTATTCACGCCAGATCGCTGGGATTAATAGGCCGGAGTTGATTGGCTGAGCCCCGCACCACTCACTCAGCCTGCCTGCCAGCGGTCTGGACGCCGCATTTGGGCTTCCAGAAAGCGCGCAAACAGGTCCGCGCGCGGGTTCGCCGCCGCTTGGCCATAATAGACGATCGCCATGGGCGCCGGCGGCGGGCGATAGGCGGGTAAGATGATTTCCAATGAGCCGTCCTCCAGCCCCTGATCGCTCAAATAGCGCGGCAACAAACCGATGCCGGCGCCCCCTTTCACAATCGCGGCCGCGGTCTTGGGATCATTGACGCTGACCTGCGCCTTCAGCGTGATCTCATGGCCCCCGTCGGGCCCCTCAAACCGATAGATGCGCTCCGGTTTGAACCCGACGAAGCAGTGGCGCGTGAGGTCGTCAAGCCGCTCCGGCCGACCTCTGAGATCCAAATAGGCGCGAGCGGCCACCAGGTTTTGCGGCTCCACGCCGAGGCTGCGGCGCGTCAACGTGCTGTCAGTCAATGGGCCAATCCGGATCGCCAGATCAAACCCGCCACTGATCAGATCCTCAATGTCGTTCGACACCCACAGCTCAAGCTCAATGCCGGGATAAAGCCCCGCGAACCGCGCGATGGCCGGGCCGACGCTGTCGGCGGCAAACGCGAACGGCAGGCTGATGCGCAGCTTGCCTTTCGGCTGGCCCAAGGTGGCCTCAAGCTCGGCAAAGGTCTCTTCCACAGTCTCCACCATGCGGGCGGATCCGCGGGCCAGCAGCTGGCCAATGTCGGTTAGGCGGCTTTGGCGGGTGGTGCGAACGACGAGCTGAACCCCGAGGTTTCGCTCAAGCGCCGCGATGTGCTCGCTCACCGTGGAGGTCGGCAGCTGCAAGCGTCGGGCCGCCGCGGCGAAGCTGCCGGTCTCGGCCAGTGCGACCAGCGTCACGAGATGGGTAAGGTTCTTGTACATTGTTCGGTTTTTCGGATTATCTGTTTGGTTTCAGACTCTAGTGTCCAATAGAGCGGATCGTCTATGTCGTGTCCACACCCCTGTGAGGATCTTGCCATGTCGACACCGACCATGATCGCCTTGTCCCAGGGCTTCAATCGCCCGGAGCTGACCACCCATGATTTGACCTTTGACACCTTTGGCGGTGCGATCGATCCGTTTTTGATCATCTCACTGTTTGACATGCGAGGCCCGGTGTTTCCGCCGCACCCGCACGCAGGCTTCTCGGTCGCCACCTATATCTTTCCCGAAAGCGAGATCGGCTTTTGGAACCAGGATACGCTCGGCCATCGCAACGCCATCGCGCCGGGCGCGTTGCACGTGACGGTCGCCGGTGCGGGCGTCATGCATGAGGAAACCGTGTCGCGCAGCGGCCGCTCCGCCACGGGGCTTCAAATCTGGATCGATCACGCCCATGCCGATCGCACGGTGCCGCCGCGTGCGGTGCATCTGGCGGCTCCCGCCGTGCCAGTGATCAACGCGCCGGGTGTCGTCGCGCGGGTGTTGATGGGTACCTATGCCGGCGTGACCGCGCCGGTCGATGCGCCGGTGACGGCGACGCTGGTTGATATCGAGCTGTCGGCCGGCGCGCGGCTCGACGTGCCGGTCGCGCCAGGCAACACCGCCTTCGCCGTCATTCGGTCAGGCGCGCTGCTGACGGATCAGGGGACTGCCGGTCCGGCAACCGCCGTGTTCGCGAACACAGACCTGCTCACGCTGACCGCGCGCGATACCACGCGGTTGACGTTGTTCGCAGGCACGCCGCTCAAGCAGTCGCCTGTCCCAGCGGGGCCGTTCGTCGCCGCGACCGGGGCGCAGGCACAGGCGTTTCGCGCGCGGTTCTTAGCGGGCGACATGGGTCGCCTGGTGCCGTTCGATCAGGCTGAGTTGGATGCGGCGTTTGACGCGGCCAGGGCCTGAGCGATCATGGCAGCGCTCTAAGCCTCTGTTAAAGCGTGATCTTTACCCAATAACCGGCAGCCCCTTCTTGGGATCGCGCCCTAGGCCGCGCCGGACTGCGGGCGGTCGAGCGTCTGCCACAAATTGGTGGTGATGGCGTCGGCCGGCATCGGTCGACCGATGAAGTAGCCTTGGATCAAGCCGCAGCCCAACGAGCGCAGGGTTTCCAGCTGCTGGGCGGTTTCCACGCCCTCTGCGGCAATGGCGGTTTCGAGATTACCGGCCATGGCAACCACAGCCGCAATGATCGCCGGGCTTTGCGGGCCGTCAGCGAGGCCCTGGACGAATGACCGGTCGATTTTGAGCTTGTCGAACTGGTACCGGCGCAAATAGCTCAACGAAGAATACCCTACCCCGAAATCATCGAGCGCAATGCGCACGCCCAGGCGGCGCAGGGCTGAAAGGGTGGCGTCCACGTGGCCCCCTTGCTCCAGAAAGAGCGATTCGGTGATTTCAAGCTCCAGGCGGTCAGGCGCCAGCCCGGTCACCTCCAGCGCGTGGCGCACGCAGGCAAACAGGGCCGGCGACCGGAATTCGACAGGTGATAGGTTGACGGCGACCCGCACGTGGTCGGGCCAGGCCAAGGCGGCGCGGCAGGCGGCCTCGACGACGAACTTGCCCAAGCGGCCGATCAAGCCGCTTTCCTCGGCAATCGCCACGAACTCTGCCGGGCTCACCGGGCCGAACTGCGGGTGCGTCCAGCGAACCAGGGCTTCGCAGCTTGAAATGCGCAATGTCGTCGCGTCGGCGATCGGTTGGAACGCCAGCTCCAAGATGCCCGCGTCAAGCGCGTCGCGCAAATCGCGCTCCAGACGGTGTCGGCGTTGCGCGGAGGCTTCGAAGGCCGGCTCAAAGAAAGCGAACCGGTTGCGACCGCCGTGCTTGGCCCGGTAGAGCGCCAGGTCGGCGTGCCGGATCAGCGCGGTCGGATCGCCGCCGGCCTCGGCGGCCGCGATGCCGATGCTGGCGCCGGTCTGCGCCACGACGCCCGCGGACAGCTCAAAGGGATGCGCCAAGGCGCGGATGGCGCGCGAGGCCATCGCGCCGACCCGCTCGGGCTCCACCTCGCCATCCATGATGATGGCGAATTCGTCGCCGCCCAAACGGGCGACCAGGTCCGTGTCGCCAACCAGGGCCTGCAGGCGGCGCGCGGCTTCCACAAGCAGCTCGTCGCCGACGGGATGACCTTGCGTGTCGTTGATGGCCTTGAAGTGATCAAGGTCGATCAGAAGAAGGGCGAACCCGCCCCCCTTGCGGCGCACGCGGCTGAAGCCGCTTTCGAGGTGGTCCATCAGCGTGGCCCGATTGGCAAGGCCGGTGAGCACGTCGAAACGCGCAAGGTGCTCCATGCGACGGCGCGCGACACTGGCCTCGGTGACATTGCGCCCGATCCCGCGATAGCCCTCGAAGTGGCCATCGAGACCAAAGATCGGCTTCGCCGTCAGCGCCCAGCGTTGCGGCCAGCCATCGATCTCGACGGTCAGTTCGAGGTCACGGAACGTCTGGCGCGCCTTGATGGCTCGCATGAGGACGGTGAGCTGGCGGCGCTCGTCCTCACTGCGTGCCGTGCGCGGTGGCAGGGGCAGGCACGCCAGCGCCCGACGGTCGATGAGCTCCGCCTCGGGCTTGTGCAGTTTTTCCGTCAGCCGCGACGAGACATGCTGCACGCGGCCGCGGTGATCGATCATCCACAGCCAGTCGCTGCCGTGTTCCTCAAAGTCGCTCAAGAGCAGGCTGATGTAGTCGCGCTGCTCTTCGCTGCGGATCTGCGCCTCGATACGCTCCCGCAAAGTGCGGGCCAATGAGAGCGCGCTGACCATGATGACGGCGATGTAGATGGAATTGAGCGCTAGGAGCGCCATGGTGGTGAAGCCGGGCGCCAGCACGACGGCCATCGTTGAGCCAAGCGCCAGCATGCCCGCAAAGGCGATCGCAGCGGGGGCGATGGTGGCGAGCGCAAAGCCGCTGCCGCACAACATGCCCGCCACAACGGCGGCGACGATGGCGCGCTGCTCCATATCTCCCAAGGCAAAGAAACCCGGCAACACCGCCCATATGCCGCCCAATATCAGCGCGTGGATGACCGATCGTCGAATGCCGCGCTTGGACGCGGTCGCGCGCGCGGGCTCTGTGAGCTTTGGCCACGCGCGAATGAGGGCGAACGCGGCAACAAGAATGACCACCGTCGCCCACAGCGCGATCGCGGGCAAATAGGGGGTGCCGAAGAAGCAGACCGTCACCAACAACGCGTTGGCGATATTGGCGATCATCATCCACGGGGTATAGCGCCGCACCGCAGCGATCTGAGCGGCCCGCACACGCCCCGCGAAGCCCGAGGCTTCCTCAGGAGCGCCGAGGTTCAAGAACCTGTCGAACACCGTCGCCAGCATCTCGCGAGAAGCCCATGGGGGCACCATTGCCCGGCGCCGATATGGGGTGAACATCTTTTTGATCGGGTTGGCGGAAACCCTAAAATTGTCGTCACCCTTGAAAAAAATGCCAAGAATAACCTCAACTCCCACGGGTCAGTGCGGCTGCCTGCGCAGCCTCAAAACCCAGCTGACTTGGCTGACGATCCATGTGTGCTTGCCGTAAAGCTGCGAGGCGATGTCGCCGCTTTATCGCGGGCGCCGCCAGTGCTACGCCGGGGTGACAACACAGAAGAGGTCATAATGTCAGCGGTGATGGTCCTTGATGGCGGCATGAGCCGGGAGTTGGTGCGTCTGGGGGCGGTCTTGCGCCAGCCGGAGTGGTCGGCGGTGGCCTTGATGGAAACACCGGCAATCGTCCAACAGGTGCATGAGGAGTTCATCGCGGCGGGCGCCGATGTCGTAACCACCAACAGCTATGCCTTGGTGCCGTTCCATCTTGGCGAAGCGCGCTTTTGGGATCAGGGCGCGGCACTCATCGCGCTTTCAGGCCAGCTCGCGCGCACCGCGGCCAATGGCGCCGGGCGGCCGGTGAAGGTGGCGGGCTCATTGCCGCCGATCTTTGGCTCCTACGAGCCGCAGCTATTTCGACCCCAAGACGTGCAAACGTACCTAACGGTGTTGGTCGATGGTCTCGCGCCGCACGTGGACCTTTGGCTGGGCGAAACCTTGAGCCTGATTGCCGAAGCGGAGGCCGTGCGGGTGGCCATTGCCCGGGTGCCCAAGCCGTTGTGGATCTCCTTCACGCTCGACGACGCGCCGGGTGCG
>CALSBD010000270.1:0-5292 GCA_943373055.1 Rhizobium sp. Q54 | reverse complement strand
GAGGGCGTCGCGCCGTTGAAGCCGGCGGTGAACTCGGAGAACAGGGTCGAGCCGATGCCGATGATGACGGCGAGCACCAGGACTTTGATGCCCGACGAGATGACGTTGCCGAGGACGCGCTCGGCCATGAAGGCGGATTTACCGAACAGGCCGAACGGGATCAGCACGAAGCCGGCGAGCGTCGTCAGCTTGAACTCGATCAGGGTGACCAAGAGCTGGACGGCGAGGATGAAGAAGGCGAGCAGGATCAGCGCCCAGGCGAACATCAGGCAGGCGATCTGGATGAAGTTCTCGAAGAACGAGACCCAGCCCATCAGGTCGGAGATGGAATCGAGCAGCGGCCGGGCGGCGTCGAGGCCGGTCTGCGCGACCTTGCCGGGGCGCAGGAGATCGGCGGTGGTGAACCCCGTGCCTGACGCCTTCAGCCCGAGACCGGCGAAGCTCTCGAAGACGATGCGGGCGAGGTTGTTCCAGTTGCCGATGATGTAGGCGAACACGCCGACAAACAACGTCTTCTTGACCAGCCGCGCGATGATGTCCTCATCGGCGCCCCACGACCAGAACAGCGCCGCCAGCGTCACGTCGATGACGATCAGCGTGGTCGCGATGAACGCCACTTCGGGGCGCAGCAGGCCGAAGCCGCTGTCGATATAGCGGGTGAAGACATCCAGGAAATGGTCGATGACGCCGGCGCCCTGCATCTCAGCGGCTCCCGTTCTGGTCTGGTATGGACGGGGTTGGAGCGGTCGGCTCCGGGGACGCGACCGGCGCGGGCTGGCCCAGGAAGCGGCGACGGTTTTCGGCCCAGGCGTGAAGGCAGGACGGATCGCGCCCACCGGCTTCGCCCATTGCGCCACACCGCGCGAGTTCCACGCGCAGCGGATCTCGCGCCGGTGCCGGTCGCACCTGCGCGACCGGGTCGTCCGCCCGCTCGGCGGGCCGGTTCATCTCGATCGCTGTGGCGGTGATCGCGAACGCGACGAAGATGATGGCGCCGATACGCGCGAGGGTCTTGCCGTCCATCACACCCTCGCTCAGTTGTTACCGTGGAACATCTGCGCGTTGCCCGGCTGGTAGCCCGATCCCGGCGTCAGGAAGCGGCGGCGCTGTTCCTGCCCCTGTGCGGCGGCGGCGGCGCGCTCGGCATCCGACAGCGCCTGCGCCCGGCCATTGGCGGCGACGAGCGCGGTGAGGTCGGCGAGCTGCTGGGCCTGGAGCGCGAGAAGCTGGTTGCCCGCCTGCGTCGCCTGAAGCGCGCCTGTCGCCGACTGGCTCGATCCGACCAGCGCCGACATCTGCGTGCGGTTGGTGTCGATATTGCCGACCACGGTGGCCTGCACACGCATCGCGTCCTGCAAGCCGCCGACCGTGTTCTGCCAACGCGACTTCGCATCGGCGACGAGCTGTGCGTCCGACGCCGACATCGAGGCGGTCGAGTATTTCTGGCTGAAGACCTGATCGATCTTCTGGACGTCGTAGGCGATGTTTTGCGCTTGGGCGAGAAGCTGCTGGGTGCGCTGCACCGACTGCTGAAGCTGTTGCAGCGAGGAGTAAGGCAGGCTCGCGAGATTGCGGGCCTGATTGATAAGCGACTGCGCTTCGTTCTGGAGCGAGGTGATCTGGTTGGTGATCTGCTGGAGCGAGCGCGCCGCGGTCAGCACGTTCTGTGCATAGTTGGACGGATCGAACACGACCCATTGGGCGTGGGCGGGTGCGGCCAGCATCGGCGCAACGGCGACAGGGGCGATCAGCAGCGCAGCGGCGAGCCGCGCCGCACGGGTGCGGCACAGTTTCATTGGGACTTCTCCTTGTTGGTGAGGTTGGGAATGAGATCGGCGGCCCAGCCGACGCCGCGATGGCGCAGCCAGGCGTCGAGGAATCCGTCCGTGCCATGCTCGGCGGTGACGCGGGCGATGGCGGCCTGATCGGTCTTCGAGGATGCGGCGCAAAGCGCCAGCGCCACCTCCGACAGGCCCAGCTCGAACAGCCGGTTGCCGCGCCGCGACTGGCAGTAATAGTCACGCTTGGGCATGGCCCGCGCGATGATCTCGATCTGCCGGTCGTTGAGACCGAAGCGGCGATAGATGGCGGTGATCTGCGGCTCGATCGCGCGCTCGTTGGGAAGCAGCAACCGGGTTTGGCAGCTTTCGATGATGGCGGGCGCGATGGCGCTGCCGTCGATGTCCGACAGCGACTGCGTAGCGAAGATGACGCTGGCGTTCTTCTTCCTGAGCGTCTTCAGCCATTCGCGGAGCTGGCCGGCGAAGCCCTCGTCGTCGAGCGCGAGCCAGCCCTCATCGACGATGATGAGGGTCGGCGATCCGTCGAGCCGGTCTTCGATGCGATGGAACAGATAGGCCAACACGGCGGGCGCGGCTTCGGTGCCGATCAGTCCCTCGGTCTCGAACGCCTGCACCGTCGCCGTGCCGAGATGTTCGGCCTCGGCATCGAGCAACCGGCCCCACGCCCCGCCGATGCAATAGGGACGCAGCGCCTGCTTGAGGTCGTTGGACTGCAAGAGGACGCAGAGGCCGGTGATCGTGCGTTCCTCGATCGGCGCGGAGGCCAGCGAGGTCAGCGCTGTCCAGAGATGCTCTTTCACCTCCGGCGTGATGGCGACGCTTTCGCGGGCGAGGATCGCGCCGAGCCAGTCGGCCGCCCATGCCCGTTCGGCGGCGTCATCGACGCGGGCGAGCGGTTGCAGCGATACGCTGTCGGCGCTGCCCTCGGTCAGCCCGCCGCCGAGATCGTGCCAGTCGCCGCGCATGGCGAGCGCCGCCGCGCGGATCGAGCCGCCGAAGTCGAAGGCGAAGACCCGCGCGCCGGCATAGCGCCGGAACTGCAAGGCCATCAGCGCCAGCAGCACCGACTTGCCCGCGCCGGTCGGGCCGACGATCAGCGTATGGCCGACATCGCCAACATGAAGGGAAAACCGGAACGGGGTCGAGCCTTCGGTCTTGCCGAACAGCAGCGGGGGGGCTGCGAAGTGCTCGTCCCGTTCCGGCCCCGCCCACACCGCTGACAGGGGAATCATGTGGGCGAGATTGAGCGTGGAGATCGGCGGCTGCCGGACATTGGCGTAGACATGGCCGGGCAATGATCCCAGCCAGGCGTCCACGGCGTTGATGGTCTCGGCCATCGCGGTGAAGTCGCGGCCCTGAATGACCTTCTCGACCAGCTGCAGCTTCTCGTCGGCGATGCGCGGATCGGCGTCCCACACCGTCACCGTCGCGGTGACATAGGCGATGCCGGCATAGTCGGCGCCGAGTTCCTGAAGCGCGAGATCGGCGTCCGCTGCCTTGTTCGAGGCGTCGGTATCGACCAGCGCCGACGCCTCGTTGGTCATCACCTCCTTCAGGATCGCGGCGATCGACTTGCGCTTGGCGAACCATTGCCGCCTGATCTTCGTCAGCAGCTTCGTCGCGTCCGTCTTGTCGAGCAGGATCGCGCGGGTGGACCAGCGATAGGGAAAGGCCAGCCGGTTCAGCTCGTCGAGCAGGCCCGGCGTCGTGGCGGTCGGGAAGCCGGTGATGGTCAGCACGCGCAGATGCGCCGATCCCAGGCGCGGTTCCAACCCGCCGGTGAGCGGCTGATCGGCGAGCAGCGCGTCGAGATAGACCGGCGTCTCGGGGACGCGGACGCGATGGCGGTGTGTCGAGACGCAGCCATGCAGATAAGTCAGCGTTTCGCCGTCATCGAGCCAGCGGCATTCCGGCATGAAGGCTTCGACCAGGCGCAGCAGCCGGTCGGTGCGGTCGGCGAAGCCAGCCATCACCTCATGGGGATCGATACCGGTCTTCTCGCGGCCCTCATAGAGCCAGGTCTCGGCACGCGCCGCGTCCTCGGCCGGCGGCAGATAGGTGAAGGTGAGGAAATAGCCCGACTCGAAATGCGATCCGGCTTCCTCGAAATCGGCTTTCCGTTCCGCATCGACCAGCGCCGACGCCGAATCCGGGAAGGTGCTGTTCGGATAGGTCGCGGCGGCATGGCGCTGCGCCTCGACGAAGATCGCCCAGCCGGAGCCGAGACGACGGAAGGCGTTGTTGAGGCGGCCGGCGACGGCCACCAGCTCGGCCGGCACGGCCGAATCCAGATCGGGACCGCGAAACCGCGCGGTGCGCTGGAAGCTGCCGTCCTTGTTGAGCACGATGCCGGGAGCCGCCAGCGCCACCCAGGGCAGGAAATCGGCGAGCCGGGCATGTCTGTTGCGATATTCGGCGAGGTTCATCATGGCCGCGCCCCCTCAGACCGAAAGGTGCGCGGGGATGCGTAGATGGCGGCGGCCGACCTCGACGAAGAGCGGATCGCGCTTCGCCGCCCACACCGCCGCGAAGTGGCCGATCGCCCAGATGGCGATACCGACGAGCCAGAGGCGTAAGCCCAGGCCCACCGCACCGGCGAGCGTGCCGTTCATGATGGCGATGGCGCGCGGCGCGCCGCCGAGCAGGATCGGTTCGCTGAGCGCCCGATGCAGCGGGACCGTATAGCCGGGCACGTCTCCGCCCTGATCGACGACGCCCGCCATCAGACCAGCGCCCCGCCGCCGAACGAGAAGAAGGACAGGAAGAACGAGCTGGCCGCGAACGCGATCGACAGGCCGAACACGATCTGGATCAGCCGGCGGAAGCCGCCCGACGTATCGCCGAAGGCCAGCGTCAGGCCGGTGGTGATAATGATGATGACGGCGATGATCTTGGCGACCGGGCCTTCGATCGATTGCAGGATCTGTTGCAGCGGCTGTTCCCACGGCATCGATGAGCCGGAGGCATGAGCGGGTGCGGCCATCATCACGCTGAGCGTGGCGACCGATACGGTCATGGCGAAGCGCTGGCGAGCATGGGTGAAGCGCGAGAGGCGCAGACGTTGGATCACGGGGAATCTCCTTCAGGAATGGAAGCGAGGGCCAGGCTGGTTGGAGCCGATCCGCCGTCGCCCTCCGTGACGACGGGAACGACGCGGTAATCGCCGTCGGGACCGAGGCCATCGACGCGGGCGAGTTCGGACAGCCGACGCTGGGAACCGCGGCCGGAGAGCACGGCGACGAGATCGATCGTCTCGGCGATCAGCGCGCGGGGGACGGTGACGACGGCTTCCTGGATGAGCTGTTCCATCCGCCGCAGCGCACCGATCGCACTGCCGGCGTGGATCGTGCCGACACCGCCGGGATGGCCGGTGCCCCATGCCTTCAACAGGTCCAACGCTTCGGCGCCGCGCACCTCACCGATCGGGATGCGGTCGGGGCGCAGGCGCAGCGAGGAGCGGACGAGATCGGAAAGCGAGGCGACGCCATCC
>CALSBD010000269.1:0-5311 GCA_943373055.1 Rhizobium sp. Q54 | reverse complement strand
GCACGCCATTGGCCCAGGTGACCAAGAGGCTTGGATCCGATTCGAGCGCGCGCGACACCTGCAGGCGACCGGCAAAGCCATCGCGCACCACCGACGGCGCGACGCCGCCGGTATAGGCGCCCACGCCGCCGTCTGAATACAGCCGCACCGACGGGTCGCGCGCGGTCAATCCGGTGACCACGTTGACGCCCGAATCGAGCACTTCCAGCGTCGAGCCGGTCGCGGTCGCCGTGTAGGGCGCACCCAGTGCGCTCGCGATCCGGGCGGCGATCTCGCTCGGCGCGGATGAATAATCAAGACCGATGATGCGGTTGGTGTCGCCATTGGCGGTCACCAGCGGCTGCGGCCCGGTCGCCGGCACGAACGAGATTGTGCGCGACGTGCCGTTGTCGTCGACCGTGACGGTGATCACCCCATTGGGCGGCAGGGCGTTGAGATCGATGGAGAAGCCACCGGCCGTATCGGTACCGGCAATGTCACCGGGCTCAAAGGCGAGCGCGAGGGCGGCGGCCATGGCATCAAGCTGGTTTTGCGCCTCGACCATCACCGTGTCGCGCAGGTTCAACAGACCGCCGATCACGCCCGAGCGGACCTGATTGTCGCTGATGAGGTCGATCTGCAAGCCGGAGGGCGTGATCAGCTTCACGGTGCCCGCGCCCGACAGCAGCGGATCGGCATTCCATTTCGCCCCGGCCGTGAGTGAGCCGTGGCTGTCGAAATTGAGCTGTGAGGCGATCCCGTCGAGGAGCGACGCGCCACCGGTGGTCATGATGGTGACGGTGGAGTCCGCCCGCTCGGTGACGCGGATGTCGAGGTAGCCCGACAGTTCGTCGAGCAAGACATCCCGCTGGTCAAGCAGACCCACGGGGTTCTGGCCCGAGGTGGTGCCCGACAGAATGCGCGTCTGCACGTCGGCGATCGACGTCAATAGCTGGTTCACGCGGGTGACCGCGTCATTGAGCTGCGCCTCGGCATCCGAGCGCATCGCCTGCACGTCGGTCGTCAACTGATTGAGCCGTGACGCCAGAAGCTTCGCGGTATCCACCACCGACGTGCGGGCGGTCAGTTCATTGGGATTGGCGGCCAAGGTTTGCAGGCCGCTTGAGAGCCCGTCGAACAACGCGTCGAGCGCCCCCGGCGAGCCCGGTTCGCCCAGCATCTGGTCCAGCCGGTCGAGGCCGTCGGAACGGATGCGGGCATATTCGAGCGCGGCCGCCGACGAGCGCAGCTGGCGCTGAACCGTGACGTCGAGCTCGCGCGTCACCGAGGCCCGCACGCCCAAGGACCGGTCGCCGATCGTGAAATCCTGAACCTGCACCCGCTTGCGCGTATAGCCGGCGGTCCCGGCGTTGGCGATGTTGCCCGACAAAACATCGATCGAGCGCTGACCAACTTTCAGCGCGGAAATCGAAACGTTGAGGGCGGAGGAGAGGCTCATGGGGGCGACCGGGCCTTGCTAGCGCGGATTGTGATCAGCGAACGATGTTGAGGACGTCGCGAAGCATTTCATTCGACGTCGTGATCACCCGGCTGTTGGCCGAGTAGGCCTGCTGGGTGACGATGAGCTTGGAGAACTCGTCGGCGATATCGGTGTTGGACGCTTCAATCGCCGAGCCGATGATCTGACCGTTGGCGCCGAAAATGGCCGGGCCGGAATCCTCCGACGCCTGGAACGCGCCACCATCCAGCCGCTTGAGCCGATCGTCCGCGTTGAACGACACGAGCGGGATCACCGCCACGTCCACTTCGCGGCCATTCGAATAGGTGGCGGTGATGCGGCCGGCATCGGACACGCCGATATCGAGAAGCTGGCCCGACGGCATACCGTCTTGGCTCAGATTGATCACTTGCACGTCGCCATTGGCATTATCGAACTGGGTGATGCCCGAGGTGCCGTGGGTCATCGTCACGCCGGTCAGCTGAACATTGTTCACGCTGATGGTGCCCAGATTGACCGTGGGAATCGCCGGATTGAGCTGGCCGGCGGAGTTGAACACATAGTTCTGGCCCACGTTCTTCCACACCGGATTGGCGCCCGTCGCGTTGGAATCGGTGAGGTAATAGAGGTTCCAGCGATCCTCCGAGCCCGGCACGTTGGGATCGGCCGACTGGGTCTTCGCCCAGCGCAGCTGCACGTTCACCGGCGTGCCGTTGGAATCGTACGCCGTGATGGCGCCGCCGGAGATCGAGGTCTCCATGAACAGGGCCTGGTTGGTTGCCGCGATATCCGCGCCCGCCGGGATCGAGCTGTCTAGGAGCTCATTGGGGTGCGTCATGTTGTTGTTGCGGGCGCGCGTCGTCGCCGGGAAGGACGACAGGTTCGCCTTATAGGTGATGCCCTTGGTCGCCTGGGCGGGCAGGAAGTTGTTTTCGAACTGCAGCACCTCGGGCACCGAGCCGACCGGGTTACCGGTCTGCGGGTCAACCTTCATGCCCATCAGCACATAGCCCGCGCCGTTGACGAGATAGCCCTCGCGGTTGAGCTGGAAGTCGCCGCGGCGGGTGTAGAGGTCCGTGCCGGCAAAGGTCGAGCGGTTGTCGATTTGGCCGGTGCGCTGCTTGACGACGAAGTACCCGTCGCCATTGACCGCAACCGAAGTCGGGTTCGACGACGCCTCGATTGAACCTTGGACCGTATTGGTGGCCCGCGAGAAGGCGATCACCGCGCCGGCAACCTGACGGTTCACCGTGTTGTTGCCGCTCACCAGGTCGGCGAACGACGAGTCAATCCGCTTGTAGGCGGCGGTCTGCGAGTTGGCGATGTTGCCGGAGATGTTTTCGAGCGCAAACGACTGCGCCCGCATGCCGCTCACCGCGGTGTTCATCGCACCATAAATACCCATGAAACTCGTCCTCGCTGGCTGTCGTCTCGGGAAGCGGACTGACCGCTCTCAAAGGGACATGTGGCATGCACCGTGCCAGGTGGAGGTCTATATTTTTCAATGATTTCCATGGTTTACGAGAGATTAACGGGCCTGCAGGCGGCAACTTTGGCCGCGCCTGCGGCAATTCTTGCCGGGCCGAACTTGCCACGCGCGTCGCCACGCTTTACCCGTTTGAGACCTTAACGAGAGAGCCAGCGCGATGCGGTTTGAAGGCAGCAAGGATTATGTGGCGACCGAGGATCTGCGCGTCGCCGTCAACGCCGCCATTGTCCTGGAGCGGCCGCTTCTGGTGAAGGGTGAACCGGGCACCGGCAAGACCGTGCTCGCCCGCGAGGTCGCGCGGGCGATTGGCATGCCGCTCATCGAGTGGCACGTAAAGTCCACCACCAAAGCGCAGCAAGGGCTCTACGAATATGACGCGGTCTCGCGTCTGCGCGACGGCCAGCTCGGCGATCCGCGCGTCCACGACATCGGCAACTACATCAAGCGCGGCAAGCTGTGGCAGGCGTTTGACAGCGCCGAACGGCCCGTATTGCTGATCGACGAAATCGACAAGGCCGACATCGAGTTTCCCAACGACCTGTTGCTGGAGCTCGATCGGATGGAATTCTTTGTCTACGAGACCGGCGAGACCATTCGCGCCAAGCGTCGCCCGGTGGTGATCATCACCTCCAACAACGAGAAAGATCTGCCCGACGCCTTCTTGCGCCGCTGTTTCTTTCACTACATTCGCTTCCCCGACACCGAGACGATGGAGCAGATCGTCGAGGTGCACTTCCCTGGCCTCAAGAAACAGCTGCTGGCCGAGGCGCTGCGTCTGTTCTTCGAGGTGCGCGACGTGCCGGGCCTCAAGAAGAAGCCGTCGACATCGGAGCTCATCGACTGGATCAAGCTTCTCCTCAATGAGGATATCGATGTTTCGCTCTTGAAAGAGCGTGACCCCAAAAAGCTGATCCCACCGCTGCACGGGGCGTTGCTCAAGAACGAACAGGACGTCCACCTGTTCGAGCGGCTTGCATTCATGAGCCGCCGCGAGCAGCGGTGAAGGTGGTGTCCAGGAGGTCGCTGCCAAACCAACAACCGCGCGCGCCGCTGCGCTCAGCGGATTGCCACCACGAAGCGGCGGGGGAATGGCAACAGCACGCGGCCGTCCGCCTGGCGCGGATAGGCCTCGGTGATCCGCGCGGTGTAGTCCGCCATATACGCGGCCCGCTCGGCCGGTGGCAGCGGATCCGTGAACGGCTTCAGACCGGTTGACGATACCATCTCGACGATGGCCTCAGGCCCCGCCAAGACGTGGATGTAGCGCGTCGACCACTGCACCACCTCCCGCGCCTCGCCCTGAAACAGGTCATAGGTCTCTTGCTCGGTCAAAAGCGCCGTCCGCGCGCCCGCGGCGTCTTTGAGCAGCGTGTGATAGCGCGGCTCAGCCGCTACGGCCCGCATGAGAGCCTGGCTTGGCTCCGCCAAATTATCGGGCATCTGGTAGGCGAGCACCCCGCCGGGCTCCAGCTGCCGCATCAAATGCGGCAAGAGCGCGCGATGGTTCGGCACCCATTGGAAGACGGCATTGGCAAACAACAGCGACGCCGGCGGTTCGGCCTGGTAGGTCGACACATCGCCCAGCGTAAACCGGACCGACGGCAACCGCTCGGCCGCAGCCTTGAGCATGGCGGGCGAGGTATCAAGGCCATGATGCTCGGCCTCAGGATAGCGCGCCACCAAAAGCTCGGTGGAAAGCCCCGAGCCACAGCCCAAATCGACCACTCGCCGAGGCGCCGTTAGCGGCACCTGCGCCAACAGATCCCGTGAGGGCCGGCTGCGCTCATCGGCAAACCGATCATAAAGCGCCGCGTTCCAATCCGACATCACGCCTCCCCGATGCGGGCCAGCACCTTGAGCGCCTTGGTCAAGTGCGGCCGGTCCAGCATCTCACCGTCAACACCCACCACACCCACGTCACCCGCCTCACGGAAGGCCGCAACGACCTTGCGCGCGGCCACGATCGCTTCTGGCGAGGGGCTGTAGACCCGATTGATAACCTCCACCTGGGCGGGGTGGATCGCCATCTTGGCGGTGTAGCCGTCCCGCGCGGTCAGCCGACACTCCGCTTCCAAACCCTCCAGATCCCGGAAGTTGGTGTAGACGGTGTCGATCGGCTGCACACCGGCGGCGACCGCGCCAAATAGATTGAGCGCGCGCGCGACCCGGTACGGCTCCGTCCACCCGCCGCCGGCTTCTTTGGTGCCCTGTGCGCCCAGATCGGCCGACAGGTCCTCGCCTCCCCAGGCAAGGCCAACCAGGCGACGGCTGGCGCCGCGATAGCTACCGAGCCCAAACAGCGCGTTGGCGGTCTCCGTGGCGATCGCCACGATGCGCGTCGCCCCGTCGGTGAGATCAAACGTCGCCTCGCGCACGGCGATCTT
>CALSBD010000268.1:0-5325 GCA_943373055.1 Rhizobium sp. Q54 | reverse complement strand
GCGGTCGGCTTCCAGCCGCATCACCAGGCCCAGGTGTTCCTTGGCGACGCGCTGGAAATAGGCCGTGTAATCCTGCGAAGTGAACGCGTTTTCCTGGCCGCCGATTTCGGCGACGATCTCGGAGAAACGTCCGTTCGGATTGGCCTTGGTGCCCTTGAACATCAAGTGTTCGAGATAGTGGGCAATGCCCGACTTGCCGGGCGGTTCATCGGCGGCGCCGACTTTGTACCACACCATGTGGGTGACGACCGGCGCGCGGCGGTCCGGGATGACCACCACTTGCAAGCCGTTGGCGAGCGTCGTCGTGGAGATTTGCGGCTCCGCACTCGCGCCGCGCGGCAAGGCCGTTAAAAGGAGCGCGAACGCGCCCATGAGAGCCGCCCGAGCGGGGCGCTCAAGCCTGTGGCGAACCACCATCTTCGCAAGTGTGGCCAAGCGACGTCTCCCTGTATCCTGGTTTCAGAAAAACCTATGGTGCCGCGAAGCACCGTGAGCTGTTTGACGGCAGGATATAGGCGGCCATGGGGCGGACGCCACGACAAACGGCGTCACGGTTGCGTGACGCCCCGTCGCGGGCCCAAGAGCGAGACAAACGCTCAATTGAGCCGGATCGCGACCGAGCGGGCGTGGGCATCAAGCCCCTCCGCCTTGGCAAGGGCGATCGCAGCCGGCCCTAAGAGGGAGAGCGCGTCCGGCGGCACCTTGAGGATCGATGTGCGCTTGACGAAATCAAGGACCGACAGCCCTGACGAGAACCGCGCCGACCGTGCGGTCGGCAGCACATGGTTTGACCCGCCGACATAGTCGCCAATCACCTCGGGCGTATGCCGACCGATGAAGATGGCCCCGGCGTTGCGCACCCGCGCGGCCAGGGGCTCGGGATCGGCGACCGCGATTTCGAGGTGTTCGGCTGCCAGCCGGTCCGCGAGCGGGATCGCCTCGTCGAAATCACGCACCAGGATGACCGCGCCATAGTCACGCCACGACGCGGCGGCCGTTTCGGCGCGCGGCAAGGTCTTGAGCTGACGCTCCACCGCACGACCGACCGCTTCGGCCAGCACGGCATCGGTGGTCATCAGGATCGATTGCGCGGCCGTGTCATGCTCCGCCTGTGCCAACAAATCGGCCGCCAGCCAGTCAGGGTCGTTCTCGCCATCGGCAATCACAAGCACCTCGGAAGGCCCCGCGATCATATCGATGCCGACGGTGCCGAACACCTGCCGCTTGGCGGCGGCCACATAGGCGTTGCCCGGGCCGACGATTTTCGACACCGGCCGGATGGTCGCCGTGCCGTAAGCGAGTGCCGCCACCGCCTGTGCGCCGCCAATCCGATAGATTTCGTCGACCCCGGCCAGTTCCGCGGCGGCCAGCACCAAGGGGTTGATGCGGCCATCGGGGGTGGGCACCACCATGACCACCCGCTCAACGCCCGCCACCTTGGCCGGCACCGCGTTCATGAGCACCGACGAGGGGTAGCTCGCCGTGCCACCGGGCACATAAAGCCCGACCGCCTCCACCGCCGTCCAGCGCGAGCCGAGCTCGACGCCCAGCGCATCAGTGTAGCGGTCATCCTTGGGCATTTGGCGCGCGTGGTGCGATTGGATGCGCGCCTTGGCAAGCTCAAGGGCTGCGTACGTGTCGGCATCAACCGACTGGCGCGCCGCCGCGATCTCGTCCGCCGTCACGCGCAAGCCCAGCACGCTTAGGTCAACACGGTCGAACTGGCGCGAATAGTCGATCAGTGCCGCGTCGCCGCGCGCGCGCACGCCGGCGATGATGTCCCGCACCGCCCGATCCACGTCGTCCGAGATTTCCCGCTTCGTGGACAGGAACGCGGCAAAGCGCGCCTCGAAGTCGGCATCGGTGGTGGACAGGAAAATCGGCACGGGTGGTCTCTCCAGGTCGAGCCGTTCAGAACAGGCGCCGCGTTTGACCACTTCCCGCGCCCGCTTTCAAGCCGGGGGCGTGCCGCGACGGATGGTCGCTGGGGGCATCACGATCCGCCGCTGGGCTTCCAATGCAGCCGCTCCTTGATCTTGCGGGTCAGCGTGTCGCGGATCTGCCGGTAGGCGTCCATGATCTGATCGCGTGAGCCCGTGGCCAGCTGGGGGTCAGGCGTTGGCCAGTATTCCACGTCAAGATCATAGATGCGTGTGAGATCAAGCGCCTTGTGGTGGGCTTCAGGCGCCAGCGTGATGATGAGATCGAAGTTGGTGTCTTCCAGCTCGTCAATCGTCTTGGGCTTATGCTTGCCGAGCTCGATACCGACTTCTTCGAGGGCTGCGACGGCGAAGGGATCGAGCTGTCCCTTGCGCACGCCCGCCGACTGCACATAGATTTGCCGGGGAAACAAATGCTTGGCGATCGCTTCGGCCATGGGGGAGCGGACCGCATTGAGGCCACAGGCGAAAAGCACCGCGCTCGGGCGCTCCCGCGTCACGGCTCAGCCTTTCCAGTGCAGCGCGCAAATGAGCGTGAACAGCCGACGTGCCGTGTCGAAATCCACCTCGATCTTTTCGGTGAGGCGGTCGCGCAGGATTTGCGAGCCCTCGTTGTGAAGGCCGCGGCGGGCCATGTCGATGGTCTCGATCTGGCTCGGCGTCGCCGTCTTGATCGCCGCATAGTAGCTGTCGCAGATCATGAAGTAGTCTTTCACGATCCGACGGAACGGCGTCAGCGACAGGATGTGGGCAATGACGGCCTGGCCCTCATTGTCGCGCACATCGAGCAGAAGTTTTTGGTCGATGAGACCGAGCCGCAGCCGATAGGGCCCGCCTGTGTGGCCGGCTGGCGCGAAGAAATTGTCCTCGATCAGATCATAGATGGCGACGGCGCGTTCGTGTTCGACGTCAGGGGTCGCGCGCGCGATGGACTGGTCATCCAAAACGACCTCGACGAGCCGCGGTTGGCCACCTGGCACCGCCTCAGCCTCGTCGCCTGCCATGCGCATTGCCCCCCGCCCGATGCCACCACCGGACCGCGCCCACGCGCGATCCACCTCAAAGGCCGTCTACCGCCGTCCGCGTGCCGGGGCAAGTGGGGGCTGACGCGACCGCCTGCCGACGAGCAACCGCCCGTGGGTTAGAACGGCCACCAGTTAAACCCGCCGGACTTTTCCTGCGGCGTTTGCACCGGGGCGTTGGGCGAGGGCGCCAAGTAGGTCGCGGGCGGATCGGTCAACCGGCGGCGCGCGGCGATCGTCGGATTGCCGTTGGCATCAACGAGCGCGGCCTGGGTGTTCACCCGCGAATTCTGCATAAGATTGATGTCGACATGCGCCTTGCCATCGTCGCGCACGTCGTTGGCCCGGGGATTTTCAAGGCCGGTCGCCGCGCGGTTGACGGCCAAGATTTCGTCGGTGGTCAGCGGGCGGCCATCGACATCCTTGCGGGCCGCTTCGATCGCCTGCCGACGCTCGCGCTCCAGCTGATCGGGATCGCGCACCCAGTTGCCCGATTGGGACGGGTCGACGGAGGCGACCGGGGTCGGCAGATCCGCCTTGGCTTGCGCGGGCGGCACGACGAGGCCCTGGCGAGGCTTATACTCGATGGGCTCCACGCGCGTGTCGATCGCGCCCAGGCCCTGCATGATGCGGCTGAACGCCGCCTGGTCGGGCGGCAGATTGCCAAGGCCGTCATCCGTCTCGAAGCCCGTGGACGTAGAGCAGCCGGCGAGGGCAGGGGCCAGCGCGCCGGTCACCACGAGGATCGCGGCCCAACGGCGCGCGCGAACAGCAGGAATTTCGATCATCGGCAGTTCAACCTTCGCCCGTCGCATCGAGACACACCACACACATCGACGCTTACCTTCACTTCGGTCTGACAGGATCAGACCCAAGTCAGGGACCACATTTGAGGGGAGCCTGACAGACCCGGACCTGCGACGAAACCGCCGCGTCCGCGTGTCTGGCTCCACCGGGGCTTAAAAGCCGCCGGGACGATCAGGAAGACGACGACTTCGTGGCGTCATCATGACCGGGCCGGAGCGAGTCATACAGGAGCCCAATCACCCCGGCAACGATCCAAACATCAGCCAAGTTAAAGATATACCACGAGAAACCCCACTCTTCCACGAACACATGGAAGAAATCGGCCACCGCGCCCCACGTCGCCCGGTCAATGGCGTTGCCAATCGCCCCGCCGATGATGAGCGCAATCGACACCGCCACCAGTCGCGAGGTGACCCGCGACAGCCAGAGCCACAGGCCAATGACAGCTGCAACCTTGATGGCAAACAGCATCCAGCGGCCCGCATCGCTTTCTTGCGTCAACAGCCCATAGGAGACGCCGAAGTTCCACGCCATCACGAGCTCCAGATAGGGGCCAACGGCGATCGGCTGCACCTTGTCGATCTCGACGACGAATATCATGAACAGCTTGAAGCCCTGGTCGACCACCGCGCCCAGGAGCGCGATGATGAGACCCAGGCGCGACCATTGTCCCCAGGGCTGCCGCACGGCGGCACGGACCTCGTCAAGCCAAGTCACCAGACCATCCTTTTTGGCGCCAAAACGCGCGAATCGCCCCGTCCGCGCCCGCATCGGCGACCATGGGCGGGGCCGGCAGCGCGATCAAGCCCGCGCCGCTTCCCACTCCCGCATCGCCGCCGCGTCGCGCGCCGACACATCCGGATAGGCCGGATCACTGCCCACATCCGTCGTGATGCGCCACGAGCGCTGACACTTTTGACCGACGGCAAGCGCCGGCATCACCGCCACGCCAGGCACCTCGCTCAGGCGGAACGCCTCGTCCGGCGCGCTCGCGTCGGTGATCGTCACACCCGATGTGATGCACACCTCGGCGAAATCAACCGCCTCCAGCGCCGCCCGCAGCGCGGCGTCCGCCACGTGGACGACCGGCGCGGCCTCCAGTGACGAGCCAATCCGCTTGGCCGCCCGCTCGATTTCCAACGCTCCCGTGACCACGGAGCGGGCATCGCGCACCAACGCCCAGCGAGCGGCGAGCGCGTCGTCGCGCCAGCTGGCCGGGATCGCTGGGAACACCTCCAAGTGCACCGACGCGGCAGCGGGGTCGCGCGAGCGCCACGCCTCTTCCGTGGTGAACGAGAGGATCGGTGCCAGCCACACCGTGACATGGCGGAACAGGAGGTCGACGACCGTCAACGACGCCTTGCGCTTCACCGATGAGATCGGCTCGCAGTAAAGCGCGTCCTTGCGGATGTCGAAGTAGAACGACGACAAATCGCCCGTCATGAAGTTCAAAAGCGTGGAAAGCACGCGCTTATAGTCAAACTCCGCGTAAGCCTTGGTGACAATCTGATCGACCTCGTAGAGCCGATGCAGCATCAGCCGCTCGAGCTCGGGCA
>CALSBD010000267.1:0-5349 GCA_943373055.1 Rhizobium sp. Q54 | reverse complement strand
CGTCGATGTGGTCAGTCGCGCGCGGCTCCACGGTGGGGCGCAAGCACCCCAACGCGTCAATATCGGCATGGAACTGCTCAAGCGTGCCGTTGGTCAGCTCACGGATCGTGATGCCGCGCTCATAGGCTCGCTTGTTGATCTTGTCGTCGACATCCGTGACGTTGCGGGCGTAAACGACGTTAGCCGCGCCATAAATGAGCCGCAGCAGCCGAAATAGCACGTCGAACACGATCACCGGGCGTGCGTTTCCGATGTGCGCGAAGTCATAGACTGTCGGCCCGCACACGTAGAGGCGCACGGTGCCTGCACGCGCTGGACGCAAGACATCCTTCTCACGCGTCAACGTGTTGAAAAGTTTAAGGGTCCCCTCGACCGAACCGTTCATGGCCCTATGTACCCCTGACCGGCTGGCCAGGGCGAGGTTCGGTGGGAAAGGACGAACGCAGCCGCAGCCAGCTTATGTGAGCTAGCGGCAAATAATCCCGGCGATGAGCGCGGACAATGGCCGCGACAAAGGCTGGATGGCGTGTGTCATGGCAATGCTCTTGGCGGATTATCGCCACAACGTCAAGGGCTTTACCATGGGCGGACCGGAAGGTCCGTGATAAGCGGGAAATGGGCTGACACAAACAAAATGAGTCAACTCGAAGTGGAGAACATGAGCGGAATGGACCTCAAGGGCTTGGATGCCAAAGCGGAGGACGCGGCACGTTTTTTAAAGGCGATTGCGTCAGGGCCGCGTCTCTTGATTCTGTGTTTGCTCGAAGACGGCGAAAAATCGGTCGGCGCCATCGCCGACTCGACTGGTTTGCGGTTGCCCGCGGTGTCTCAAAACTTGGCTTTGCTGAAAGCCGCCAACGTTGTTGATAGCCGCCGGGACGGAACGACCGTGTATTACTCGTTGGTGAGCTCGGAGGCTCGCACCATTCTGGGTACTCTCCAAGAACGGTTTTGTCCTCCCAAGTCTTGATCTGGATCCGTTTTCAGCCACACACAGCGGGCGTCGGTCTGCCCACATCAGACCGACCGCGCCCCTCGCCCGATGGACACGCACCACTCGCTACCTGACAAAGTCCGCGCAGCGCGGCGCCGGGTCACTGCCCCATGGCATGATGGGCACGGTAGAGGTGGAGTTTTGGGGGCTACCCTCGATCAGCTTGTCGGAATAGACGAGGTAAACCAACACGTTGCGCTTGACGTCGCAGCCGCGCACGATCTGCATCTTCTTGAAAAACAGCGAGCGCGACTGGCGGAACATCACATCGCCCTGGTCGAACCGCTCCTTGAACTTGACCGGCCCCACCTGTCGACACGCCAGCGAGATCTCGGAGACCTCCTCGGCCACGCCCAGCATGCCCTCCAGCCCGCCCTTTTCAGGCACCGTAAAATGGCACGCGACACCGTCGACGCTGGGATCATCGATGCCATAGACCGCGAGCTTATGATCGGGCGTCAATAGCTTCCACACCGTCGACTTCTTGAAGATGAGATCGGGCTCCTCCGCGCGGGACGTCGCGGGCATCGACAGCGTGGCCCATCCGATCACCGCGGCCATCATCAAGCGCATCATAGACATTCCCTTTCCCCGAAGACCGCCCCCCGGCCCTTTTAAGTCAAGCACGGCGGGCCCGCATGGGACCCGCCGACGCCTTGTGATCGTGGACGACGCCGCGGCTGATCGCCAAGGGTTACCGTCGACCCATCGTCGCCTCACTCCGCCGCGGACGGCAAGGCTTCGTCGGACGCTCGCCGCGGACGGCTGTCGTTGGCCGCCACCGGTGACGTGGCAACCACGACCGGACGGGGCGCCAGCTCGCGAGGGGCCGAAACCACCACCGGCTCCGCCTCCGGCAACGGCGTGGTCGCGGGCACGGGCGCGAACGCCGCGCGCGCCGCAGCTTCAGCCGCCAGCTTGTCCTCGTTCGGGCCCACGAAGCGGCCAAACAGCCACGACGTCAGCTTCGTCATGTCATCCATGATCGTATAAAGCGACGGGATGAAGACGAGCGACAGCAAGGTGGAGGCAATCAAGCCGCCGATCACCGCGATCGCCATCGGCGCGCGGAACTCGCCACCTTCGCCCGTCGCCAACGCCGCCGGCACCATGCCCGCCGACATGGCGATCGTGGTCATGATGATCGGTCGCGCGCGCTTGCGCCCGGCGTCGACCACCGCGTCGATGCGCTTCATGCCATGCTTCACCCGCTCGACCGCGAAGTCGACAAGCATGATGGAGTTTTTGGTCACGATGCCCATCAGCATCAAGATGCCGATGAACACCGGCATGGTCATGGCGTTGTTGGTCAACAACAGTGCCGCCACCACACCACCAACAGACAAGGGCAGCGCAAACAGGATGGTAATCGGCTGGAACACGCCGCCCAACAGCAAGATCAAGATCACGAACACGAGCATGATGCCCGCGCCCATGGCGTTGACGAAGCCGGTGTTGACCTCCTCTTGGATTTCCGCGTCGCCGGTTTCCTGCACGCGCACGCCCGGCGGCAGCGCCTTGACGGCCGCCAGTTCCGCGATCGCCTTGGAGCCGATCCCAATGGGCGCGCCGCCGGCCATGTCGGCGCCGATCTTCACCCGCCGCTCGCGGTTGAAGCGCTCGATCGACGACGGACCGGTATCAAACCGCACAACCGCCACCGACGACAACGGCACCGAGCCGCCGGCCGCCAGCGGGATCTGCAGCGATTCCAGCACGCCCAGATCCGAGCGCGCCGCCGTCTCCAGCCGCACCCGGATCGGCACTTGCCGGGTCCCTTCGGTGAACTTCGCCAGCGCGGCCGGGCTGTCGCCAATGGTCGCCACCCGCACCGCATCAGCGATCTCGACCGTGGTGAGGCCAAGCTCGGCGAGTTTGTCGAGCTTGGGCTCGACGCGGATTTCCGGCCGCGGCAACGAGGCGTCCGCCGCGGGGTTCAAGAACACCGGATTGGCGCGCATCTCCCGCTCGATGGCGGCGACCGCCGTCGACAAGGCCTCAGTGTCATTGCCGAGCACGTTGATCGCCAGCTTGCGCTCGCCACGGTCGTTGACGAAGTAGAACCGCATGTCGGAGATGGCCGCCAGACGTGCCAGCACCTTCTCTTCCACCTGGATCTGGCGCAGCGCCCGCTCGCCCTTCGGCGTCAGCTTGATGATGAGGGTGGCGCGGCGCACGTCGCGGGTGCCGGTGGCCGATGAGCCGCCGATCACCAACGTGCCAGCGACTTCCTCCACCTCGCGCAACATCGCGGCGGCTTCGTCGGTCTTGATGCGGGTATCCTCCAGCGTCGAACCGGGCGGCATTTCGACCGAGGCGACGATGCGCGACACGTCCTCCTCCGGCAGGAAGCCCTCGGGCAGGAACTTCGTCGCCCAAATCGAGACGGCGAAGATCAAGAGGCCGGCAAACAAGGTGAGCCAGCGGAAGCGCACCGTGCCGCGCAGGAAGCGGGTGTAGCCGCGCATCAGCCAGCCATCGCGCGGCTCCTCGTGAAGCACCGGCTTCATGAGGTAGGCCGCCATCATGGGCGTGATGAGGCGCGCCACCAACAGCGACATGAACACCGCGATGGCAACCGTGAGGCCGAACTGCTTGAAGTATTGGCCCGCCACGCCCGGCATGAACGACACCGGCGCGAAGATGGCGATGATCGTCATCGTGATCGCGATCACCGCCAGACCAATCTCGTCCGCCGCGTCGATCGCCGCCCGATACGGCGACTTGCCCATCTTTTGGTGTCGAACGATGTTTTCGATTTCCACGATCGCGTCGTCGACCAGAATGCCGGTGACCAAGATCACCGCCAGCAACGAGACGAGGTTGAGCGAGAAGCCGATCATCGACATCACCCAGAACGCGGGGATGATCGACAAGGGGATCGCAACCGCGGTGATGATGGTCGCGCGCCAGTCGCGCAAGAAGATGAACACCACGATGACGGCCAGGATGGCGCCCTCGACGAGGGTCATCATGGCGCTCTCATAGTTGCCCACCGTATAGCGCACCAGATCGTCGATCCGCTCGACCACCACGTCGGGACGACTGGCGGCCAGCTCGGCGATCTTCTTGTCGACCGCGTTCGACACATCGAGTTCGGACGCGCCCTTGGAGCGATAGATCTGGAAGGCAACCACCGGCTCGCCGTTAAACCGCGCGAACGACTTGGGCTCCTCCCAGGTATCGGACACCGTGCCGAGCTCATCGAGCCGCACCTTGCGACCGCCGGGCAAGGCGATCTCGGTTGCCGCCAGATCGGCCACCGTGCGCGCCGACGAAAGCGTGCGGATGGCTTGCTGCACACCGCCGACGTCACCGCGTCCACCACCCACGTCGGTGTTGACGGCGCGCAGCTGCGCGTTGACCTGTTGAGCGGTGATGCCGAGCGCCATCAGCCGGTCGGGATCAAGATCGACCACCACCTCGCGCTTCACGCCACCCATGCGCTGCGCCAGGCCCACGCCCTTGACGCCTTGCATCTCGCGCAAAACGACGTCGTCGACATACCAGGACAGCTGTTCGGGCGTGAGCCCGGGGGCTCGGGCCGCAAAGGTGATGATGGCTTGGCCTTCGGCGTCGATCTTGGCGACGATCGGCGTTTCAGCCGAGCGCGGCAAATCGCCGACAATGCCGTCAATGGCGTCCTTCACGTCGGAGACCGCCTTGTCGGGCGACACCTCCAGGCGGAACTCAATGACCGTCGTCGACACACCGTCGGTGATCGTCGACTGCACGTTCTTCACGCCGGTGATGTTGGAGACCGCGTCTTCCACGGTCTTCGTCACCTGCGTCTCAAGCTCGACCGGCGTTGAGCCCGACTGGCTCACCGTGACGGACACAAGCGGAATATCGATGTTGGGGAACCGCATGACGGGCATGGAGACAAAGCTCATCCAGCCCAGCACGGCCAACACGGCGAACATCAGGATCGGCGGAACCGGATTGCGGATCGCCCACGACGAAACGTTCATGTCACTCATGAGCGAGCTCCCTGGGCCGCATCAACCGGCGTTACCTTGTCGCCATCGCGCACGAACGTGCCGGCGCGGGCGACCACCTGGGTACCGACCGACAGGCCGGACACGATCTGCACAAAGCCATCGGCCTTGAGGCCGACTTGCACTGTCTTGGTCTCGATGCGGTCGCTGGCGACGACTTGCACCGTGGCGCCGTTGGTCTCGAACTGCACCGCCGACAGCGGTACCGTCACGCCGTTGGCCGACGCGATCTCGACCGACCCGCGCGCGAACGCACCGATCGATAGCCCCTCGGCGGACGAGAGCGCCACCCGCACGCGACCCAGCCGCGTCGTGCGGTTCACCTCGGGCGCGACCAGCCGCACCCGACCTTCCACC
>CALSBD010000266.1:0-5373 GCA_943373055.1 Rhizobium sp. Q54 | reverse complement strand
CAATCCTGGATACTTGCAATCAGGTGATGGATCAGCTTGAAGACCACGAACTCAATGCGATCGCGGACACACGTCAAGGAAGCCCAGCGACACGCCTGACCGTGGATGAGCTCTAAGAGACAACATCCAAAGTCAGGCCCAGGTTTCTTGGGATCGTCACCCAAAAGCTAACCCCGCAAAGCCGCCAACAACGCCTCTGTCGGGCGCAGATTGCCAACCGTGCGGGCATTCCAGTTTTTCATCACCGGGCGGGTGAGCCGGTCAAGCGTGACCGTGTCGTTGGAACCGGCGGGCAGGAAGGCGGCGACGATCGCCGCGCAGGCGACTTCGGCCGCGCGCGAGGCGCCGTCCTCGATCTTGAGCGCGAAGCCCAAGCCCACCTCGGGCAGCGCGCCGCAAAACACGCCCTCCGCGCCGATCTTCACGAACACGCGGCCGGGGAACGCGGCCATGATCTGGGTATCAAACCGTTCGCTGCCCGCCACCATGAACGGATGCGCCATGCAGGCCTTCAGAATCCGCGCCGCCGCTGCCGCGCGTGCGGGCGATAGCCCCTCGCCGGTCGCCATCCGCGCGAAGCCGTGCGCCAACGCGGTCAGCGGAACACCGAAGGTGGGGATCGAGCAGCCGTCTGTGCCGCAGACATCATCGACAAGCGTCGCGCCGGTGACGTCTTCCATCACCGCGCGGATTGCGCGCTGGATCGGATGGCCGATCTCCACATAGCCGGTCGGATCGATCCCCTGATGCACCGCCGTGCAGACGAACCCGGCATGTTTGCCCGAGCAGTTGTTGTGCAACGCCGTGGGTGTCGCCACGGATGCGGCGAGCGCGATCAAGGCCGGCTGATGGCCTGGCCAGTGCGCGCCGCACTCCAACGCGGCCACATCGCGCCCGACCGTTGAGAGCATCGCAGCCGCGCCGGCCACGTGCTCGCCTTCGCCATTGTGCGAGGCGCACGCGAGCG
Organism: Rhizobium sp. Q54; assembly: GCA_943373055.1. Lineage (GTDB taxonomy): Bacteria > Pseudomonadota > Alphaproteobacteria > Rhizobiales > Ancalomicrobiaceae > CALSBD01. The sequence goes on along the minus strand of CALSBD010000266.1, from coordinate 4,406 downwards.
CGATCTGCGCGTCGGTAAGGCGAAGTGCATCAGCCGCCCCGCTCTCCACCAACGGCAGCGCCTGGATCGCTTTGATCGCCGAGCGTGGAAACACCCGCCCCTCGCCATCGCCAAGCCCCGCCACCACCTGCCCCTTGGCATCGGTCACAACAAACGCGCCGCGATGGCGGCTTTCGACCGTTTGGCCACGGATGACGTCGACAAGGATGGGGGCGGACATGGGCACTCTCGGGTCGCGGCAGCCTGCGGGCTGCAATGGGGCCCGCGTCATCGCACGCCCCGTTGTGATGATCAATGCAAGCCGCGCTTGGCTTGCGCCGGATCAATGCGGGCGCAACTAAGCTGGCTATGATCAAGGCAATGATCCGCACCAGACGGATCTCCCCACAAGACGCGGGAGTGCGCCATGATCTCATTGACTGATATGATTGGCCTGTGTGGCCTCACGCAAGACGAAGTCGATGCCATCGCCGAGCACGAGCACATCCCCGAGGTGGCCGCCGCGGCGCTCGGGGCCTATCTCCTGCACGAAAAGCATGGCTCAGAAGAGATCCGCGGCATGATCTGCGACGACATCCGCGACGCCACCAAGGCCGGCGACTTCGCCCATGCCGCCCAACTCGCCATGGCATTGCGCCACTTCATGGAGACCTATGGCGAGACGGTGAAAAGTGAGCTTTAAGCCGCTTGCCGCTGATCCATGTATCGCTTCAGCCGCGCCAAGGCCTCGTCGAGCACCTCGTCGCGCTTGGAAAAACAAAAGCGGATGGCGGTCGATGGAGCGTCGCCTTCATAGAATGCGGACAATGGGATTGCGGTGACGCCGGCCTCCACGGTCAGGCGCTGGCAGGCCTCGACGTCATCGGCAAAGCCGAGGCCGGAAATGTCAGCGGAGACAAAGTAGCTCCCCTCGCTGGGCAGCGTGGGGATGCCGAGGCGTTCCAGGCCCGTGGACAGGCGATCGCGCTTGGCCTGCATTTCGCCCGCCAGGCTCGCATAGTAGCTGTCGTCCATCATCAGGCCGTGGGCGACGGCGCGCTGCAGGTTGGGCGGGGTGGTGAAGGTGACAAACTGGTGCGCCTTGGCGATCGGGCCCAACAGCTTCGGGCACGCGGTGACATAGCCGACCTTCCACCCGGTCAACGAAAACGTCTTACCCGCCGACCCGATTCGCACCGACCGCTCGCGCATGCCCGGCAAGGTCATCAGCGGGATGTGTTTGCGACCGTCGAACACGATGTGCTCATAGACCTCGTCGCAGATCGCGTACGCGTCGAAGCGCACGCACAGATCGGCGATCACCGCCAGGTCGTCGAGGCTGAACACCTTGGCGGCCGGGTTCATCGGGTTGTTGAGCAGCACGGCCTTGGTCTTGGGGCCAAAGGCGGCCGCCAGCGCGTCACGATCGAGCGTCCAATCGGGCGGCGACACCCGCACCCGGCGCGGGATGGCGCCCGCGCGGCGGATGATCGGCAAATAGCTGTCATAAAGCGGCTCGATCACCACCACCTCGTCGCCCGGCTCCACCAGCGCCATGATGCAATCGGCCAGCGCTTCCGTTGCGCCCGAGGTCACCATCACTTCCGATGCCCAGTCGATCTTGAGGCCATAGAAACGCTCATTGGCATGCGCCACCGCTTGGCGCAGCTCCGGCAGACCCATCATCGGAGGGTATTGATTGGGAAACGCCACCAGTGCATCGGCCGCCTTTTGGCGCACCTCCAGCGGACCGTCCACGTCGGGAAAGCCTTGGCCCAGATTGACCGCCTTATGCTCCAGGGCAAGACGGCTCATCACCTCGAAGATGGTGGTCGGCAGGCCGGTGAACAGCGCGTTGGTCGGTTTCATGATCATCCCGCGATACGATGGCGCGGGACCATAAATCTCAAGTGTCAGGCGGGCAAGGGCAGGGCGGATTGCCCCCGGATGTCCCGCCCGTCGAGATCACTCACCGACCGGCACGCGCATCAAGGTCGACACGCCCGGCTCGGTGCGGATTTCGATCGTCTTCGTTTCAGCCGCGTTGGAAGCGCCGAACGAGACGCACAGCGTGTCGCCGTCGGCGGCGCGCAGCGTCTGGCAGCCCACGGTGGCGCGGTCGGCCTTTTTCAAGACGGTGGGGTTCAACGCCTGCGGCGCGATGACGGCGAGGCCGGCGGCGGCAGCGAAGGCGGCGATCGTAGCGGTTGACCAGGTGACCATTGGAACTCTCCCTGACTTGTCATCCGGCGCCCATTTTTGCGGTTTCAGTGGCGCTCAAGACGGTCATGGGAAAGCCAGGCCGCGTTTTGCGCGGCACTGGTTAATCCGGGTTAACTTTTGTGATCGCAGCTCACAGGCAGCGGATCGACGGCGCGTGCCAAGTCCCTCGCCGCGCGCTTACCGCAAGGTTGACAGGCCACCTGACGCGCTCGCGCCGTCACCGGCAATGGGCGTGAGGCCGGATGCCTCCGCCCGCTTCTCGCGCGGACGGTTCGCTGCTTCCGGCCGCGGCTTGACCGGCGGGGCGCGCTCAATGCTGTCGGCAATCGACATCAACACGCCTGCCGCTCGGCTTGAGAGCGCGCGGGGCCGCGCGATGGTCAAGAGGCTTGCCGAAGCGTCAACCGGGGTGGTGGCATCGGCGGCGACCGCAGCCGGCGCCGTCGGGCCCATGCCCGGCTCGAACGGCACGCCGAACAACGGCTTCACGTCCACGTTCTGGTGAGCGAACGCCATGATCGATTGGAACGCGATTGCCGGCAAGAAGCCGCCGGTGACCCGGTTCATTGGCCGGTAGTCGTCATTACCGACCCACACGGCGGCGACATAGTTGCCCGAGTAGCCCACGAACCACGCGTCGCGATAGGCCGACGTGGTGCCCGTCTTGCCCGCGATCGGCACGCCCGGCACTTGGGTGCGCTTGCCGGTGCCGGCGACCACGACGTTGCGCATCATCGCATTGAGATTGCCGACCGCCTCTGCGCCAATCACCCGCTTCTTGGGCGGCGCGTCGCGCTTGCGATCCCAGATCACATTGCCGGCCGCGTCCATGATTTGGTCGATCGCATAAGGCGGCACGTGGTAGCCGCCATTGGCGAAGGTGGCATAGCCGCCGACCATCTCATAGGGATTGGTGTCGACCGCGCCCAGCACGAACGGCCAATCGGGCTTGGGCGGCACGTTAATGCCCATCGCCGCGGCTGCGCGCGCCACGGTCTCGCGACCCAACGTTCGGGTCAGCTGCACGGGGATTGTATTGATCGACACCGTCAGCGCTTGCGTCAGGTTCATGCGGCCGGAAAACCGACCGGCATAGTTCTTCGGACACCAATTGCCGATGCATGTCGGCTGGTCGACCACCGCTGAGTTCGGCTGGAAGCCGTTCTCCAAAGCGACGGCATAGACGAACGGCTTGAACGATGAGCCCGGCTGGCGAGCCGAGGTGACCGCACGATTGAACTGGCTGGCACCATAGTCGCGCCCGCCCACCATGGCCCGGATCGCGCCCTCGGGCTCCGTGACGACGACAGAGGCCTGCGACACGTCATGCTCGGCGCCGTACTGGCGCAAAACCGCCTCCACCGCATCTTCCGAGCGCTGCTGGATACCCACGTCGATGGTGGTCAGCACGGTCACCGCATGGTGCGATGGGTTGATTTTGCGCAGCTCGTCGAACGCGAAGTCGAGGAAGTAGTCGGGCGCATACGCGCGGCTCGTATTGGTTGGCGTCGCCGGGAAGCGCCGCGCGGCGACCACTTGGCCCTCGGTCATGAAACCGGCTTGCACCAGGTTCGACAGCACCTCATTGGCACGCGCCCGCGCGGCCGGCAGGTTGATGTGCGGGGCAAACTTGGTGGGTGCCTTGAATAGACCGGCAAGCATCGCCGCCTCGGCCAAGGTCACTTCCTTGATCGACTTGCCGAAGTAAAACTCCGCCGCCGCCGCCGCGCCGAAGGTGCCGCCACCCATATAAGCGCGGTCGAGATAAAGCTTCAGGATATCCCGCTTGGAAAGATTGGCCTCCAGCCACAAAGCCAGGAACGCTTCCTTGATCTTGCGCTCCAGCGTGCGCTCGTTGGTCAAGAACAGGTTCTTGGCAAGCTGCTGCGACAATGACGAGCCGCCTTGCACGACCTGACGGTTGCGCGCGTTCTCCGCGATCGCGCGCACGGTGCCGATCACGTCGATGCCGAAGTGCTCGAAGAAGCGGCGGTCTTCGGTCGCCAGCACCGCCTTGATAAAGTGGTCGGGCATTTCATCAAGGTCGACAGCCGCATTGTGCAAGATGCCGCGGCGGCCCACTTCGTTGCCATAGCGATCGAGGAAGGTCGCCGAATAGTCGACCTGCCGACGCCAGTCCTTTTGCGTCTCGGGAAACGCCGACAAGCCGAACGCAAGCATGAGCACGAAGCCGCCGGTGCCCA
>CALSBD010000265.1:0-5384 GCA_943373055.1 Rhizobium sp. Q54 | reverse complement strand
TGGGCTTAAGAGACAGGTCTGCGCGGTCACGAGGCCGCGCTTGGCCCCTGTGTCTGAGCTGAACAATGTGTCTCATCTGAACAAACCGTCCGGTCTCCGGGCGGTTTTTTCGTCTGGGCAACCAAGCGCGTTGCGCACGAAAAACCCCCGCGGGCCGGGCCTTGCGGGTGTGTGATCGTGCTTTGAGGGAATGGCAGTCGATTAAGCGGCGGCGGCCTGATCGAGTTCGATCTCGTGATCGTCGGTCGACGAGGGGAGGGCGATCATCGGCTGTTGGCGTGCTTCCACCGCATAGGCGCGCGCGCTATCGCGGGCGGCTTCGGCGGCGAACCGGCGCAGCAAGGTCAACAGGTCATCGCGCTCGTCGGGGGCGAAATCCTGATAGCGGGTGAGCACGCGCTCGATCATGCGGCGCGAAAAGCGCACGCCGTCACCGGCGAGGCCATCAAGCTCAAGCTCCTTATAGGTCGCGATGGCGGCGCGGAACGCGGGGATGGTGCGCTCCGGGATGCCTGCTTTGCGATAGACCGCGTCAAGCGCGGTTTCGCGGCCATCGGCGACGAAGGCATAGACGCGGCTGGCCGGCAGCCCCGCAAGGCTCGCCAACGCCTCTTCGAAGAACCGGATGTTGCCGGTGCAAATAGCCCGCAGGACAAGCGCGGTTGACAGCTGACCCGCCTCACGCAAGTGCGCGATTAAGGCCCGCATGTCGGCCTCGCGGGCATCGGCCGCCAGCGCCACGGTCGCCTTGTCGCGCGCCTCGCGGGTCACGCGGCTCGCACGATCGGCGCTCAGCCACGCCATGGCGCTGACCATTTTTTCAAGCGCCGTCGACAGCCGATCGACCAACAGCTGACGGATGGGGAGCGGCAAGTTCGGGCGCGCCAACAAGGCTTCGCGCACGTGGGGATCCTCACCCAACCGGTCGGCCAGGCGCTTGAGCGAGAAGGCGGGGATGGGCGCCTCCAGGTTCAAGGCGAGGCATACGCAGGCCGGCGGGTCGCCCACTTCGCACAGGGCTGCGCACAAAGAGGCCGGCAAGGTCCAGCGTTCGGCGATGGCCGCCTGCACGCTCCAGTCGGACGTGGCGATCAGATCGACAAGCTCGCCCTCGGAGAGCACCGGCGAGCGGCGCGCGACAATGGCGGCGATCTCGGGCTGATCATTGACAAGGCCCAAGATGACATGGCGCGGCGCGTCGTCAGCATCGGCGAGCGCGACGGCCAGCGCCTTGCGCACCAGAGGGGAGGGGTCATCGAGCATGACCATCATGGCCGACTCCAGACCGTCCCGCTCGTCCTTGGGCAAGTCGCCATGCAGCCAGGATTTCGCGAGTGCGTCAGTTGCCTCCGCGCGCTGCGCCGCAGGGGCCGTCTCGATCCACCTCAAGAACGCGTCAACGATCATCACCCTACCCGTCCGTTCTGGACGTCCCCGAGCGGGGACCTTGAGTGCCGCTCCAGCACCCCTTGCTGGACACAGCATGGCGGAGCTTCCTTAAGGATCGGTTCACCACGTTCGCTGACGGTTCGTTTAGGGTTGTGACAGGCGGACAAAAATCCAGACGGTTGGACAACGTTCCCAAAGGCTTCATTTACCATGCCGGCTCAACACCGGTCCTGTTCAGTGTTTGTATACCGAACACTGCTGTCATCCGGTCATGACTGGGCAACAGACATCACTGCGCGAGTTTTGGGACACAGTTCGGCGTGGCGTTCATGACCGACGCGCCAATATTGCTGTGACCACCGCCCTGATCCTGCCGCTCTTGTTGGGAGCGACGGGGCTGACGGTCGACTACTTCGGCGCATCGATGCAGAAGGCGTCGCTACAAGACGCGGTTGACGCGGCCGCCATTGCCGCGGCGCGCGAAATGATTGTCGCCAAGCCCGATCCGAGTCGAATCCGATCGATTGCCCAGGCTGTCGTGGCGGCGAATTTTACCGTGGACTCGGGCGCCGCCGCGGGCGCGCCGATTGTAGACGCGGTTGCCATTGATAACGGTAAGGCGATCAAGGTCACGGCTCAGTTCAGGCTGACGCTGACGATGACCAACATTGTAGGTCTCGATGGTCTGCCCATTACCAACACCGCGACGGCGCGCATTGTTGGCGGCGGACAGCTGTGCGTGTTGGCGGTTGATGACAATAACGCGGGTTCCATCGTCCTATCGAAGAATGCCCGCCTGACGGCCAATGGGTGCTCGATCCATTCCAACTCGGGCCATCGCTACGCCATGCACGTGATGGACAATGCGCGCTTGCAGGCGCAAGGGATTTGCACGGTGGGTGGCCACGCGGGCGGCAAAGGCAGCTATGTGCCCGAGCCGATCACGGACTGCCCGCCATTCCCCGATCCGTTGGCAAGCCGCCCGCCGCCTCCGGTGGGGGCGTGCACGCATAACCGCGTGAACTTGCGAAGTGGCGTCCACACGCTTACACCCGGGGTTTATTGCGGCGGCCTTGTCATTCGCGGCGATGCGCAGGTCGATTTGCGTCCCGGTGTCTATGTCATGAAGGATGGGCCGCTGTGGGTGCACCAGAACGCTCAGTTGCGCGGGGAGTATGTCGGGTTCTATTTCACCGGCCTTGTTTCAAGCTTCCACTTCACGCGTGATGCCGTCATCAATCTCAGTGCGCCCAAGGATGGCGTAATGGCCGGGCTATTGTTCTTTGAAGACCGTCGGTCGGTGTATGGACGCATCCATCAGATCACATCGAACAATGCGCGCCGGCTTTTGGGCACCATCTATATCCCGAGCGGCAACCTGTTTATCGACAGCAACATGCCGGTTGCCGACCACAGCGAATATACCGCGCTCGTGGTGCGCCGCCTGATCTTGGATGCCGGACCCAACCTCGTGATCAATTCCGATTATGACGCAACGCCTGTGCCCGTGCCCGACGGTTTGGGGCCGACTTCGTCGACCAAGAAAGTATTCCTGGAGAATTGACGCGCCGGCCTAGCGCGCGGGTGCGCGCGGGCCGGGTCGGACCCCGAGGGCGTCGCTCAAAGCGGCGGCAGCAGATCCTTTGGCTCGCGGTGGACGCGGTAGCTTAAAAACCCTGTCAGATCGAGCGGTCCCTGAGCCGCCGCCTCCGGTGCGCGGGTCGTGCCGCGATTGGCGTGAGCGGGTCCCGTCGCGGTGGCCGTGATGCCAGCCGTTTGCGGGGCGGTGGTGGATGCGGCGCCGGTTGTCGTGGCGGCGGCCGCGGCCGTTGCTTCAATTGGCTTGAAGGTGGGCAGTGGGGGCCGCGGTGTGGCGACGGGCTGTGTTGCGTGCGTGCCGGCCGCCACCGGCGTGCGCGTGCGGGGCGCGGCGGTCGGGCGCGCGCGGTCGGCGCCCCAGCTGGCCGGATCAGTCACCAATCGGCTGCGGCGCACCTCTTGCCCCGCGGGCACGGGTGCGGGGGCAGGTGCGGCAAGCGACGGGGCAAGCGGCAGGGCGCTGGGCGCGGCCGGCGTGGCGGCCGGGGTCGGCGAATAGCCAAGCGGCGGGCTCGGCGGCGCATCAGTGGCGAGCGGCGCGGCCGCATCAGGCTTCAGCACCGCGCGAAACGGATCGGCGGCCGACGCCGTGCGCGCCGTGAAGGGCTCGGCGCGCCCCTTGGACCGGAAGCCGTCGAAGCCGGGCGCAAGCGGCTGTTGCGCCAGCTCCAATGCTCCTTCGGGCAAGGCGGAGAACGCGACCGCGACCCGGGAGGCCGCCACCTCGGCACCGGCAGGGGCGGGCTTGGCGGTGTTGGCGAGTTGGCGCACCTGGTCTGGATGGCGCGCGACGAGCTCGGTGTAGACCTCCGCGGCGCCACGGGCGCGGCCGGTCTTGTCGAAGAAGATGGCGCGGTTGGCCTGCGCGGCGGTCGGGAAGGCATCGGCAGCTGACCGCAGCGGGTCTTGGCTCGCCATCTCAATGAGCCGGCCGCCCCCGGCCGCTCCCATGAAATGGGCGATGTAGAGCTCGCCCTCGGTCGGCGGGCGGCCAAGCGTGCGTTCCAGTTGGCCGGCATTTTTCTGGGTTAGGCGGCCAGCCATGACCGCCGATAAGGTGGGATCCTTGCGCAGCTCAAGGATCTGTTGGCGCACCGCCGGGTCGGCGACGCTCGCCTTGCCACGGGCGTCCACCGTGATGGCATCGGCGAAGCTGGAGAGGCCGAGATCGGCGCCCTCTTCCTTCACCATCGTGAGCCAGGTTTGTTCGACAAACTGAAACAGACCGGTCGCCGACGAGGTCGCGGCCTTCAGATCGGGTCGCAAGCTCGATTCGCGCTTGGCGGTCGCTAGCAAATACTCGAACGACGTCCCCGTGGCCTCGCTGGCCATCTGGAACACCTGATCGAAACGGCCGGCGGTCGAACCTTGTTGAGACACCTTCATGGGAGCCTCCCTCGCGCTTGAGATGGTTAACGATCATTCGCCATGGTTAACTTTGGCTTAATGCCCAAGGGGATGGTTTGGCGATTGTCGTCGACTGCCGTTGCGTGATGGCTCACAAAGGGGAGAGCCCCTGGGTCGATCACCCCATGGACGCGCCCTGTGAGCGCGATAAGCTGGCGCACGAAAACGGGGAGGGCGCCTAATGCCGGGACTTTACTTCGAGGGGTTTGCGCCTGGGATGGTGTTCAAGCACGCCATCACGCGGTCGGTGACGGAGATGGATAACGTCTTGTTTTCGTCGCTCACCTACAATCCGCAGCCGCTCCACATCGATTTCGATTTTGCCGCCAAGACCGAATGGGGCAAGCCGCTGGTCAATTCGCTGTTCACGCTGGGGCTGATGATTGGCATCTCGGTGCATGAGACAACGCTGGGCACCACGATCGCCAATTTGGGCATGACAGACGTCACCTTCCCCGCGCCCGTGTTCCACGGCGACACCATCCGGGTGGAAACCGAGGTGATCTCCTGCCGGGGCTCAAAGTCGCGGCCAGACGCGGGGATCGTGGAGTTTCACCACCGCGCCTATAACCAAAACGGGGTGTTGGTCGCCCAGTGCCGTCGCCAGGCGTTCATGCGTCGCGACCCCACTCTCACCTTGGAGGCTTGATCCATGCGGTCGCTTTTGTTTGTGCCTGGCGATAGCGAGAAGAAGCTCGACAGGGGGTTGGCGTCCGGCGCGGATGTGTTGTTGATCGACCTGGAAGATTCCGTCGCGCCCACCGCCAAGGTCGAAGCGCGGCGCATTACAGCGGCGTTTATTGAACGCGCGCGCGATCTGCCGACACGGCCGAAGCTTTATGTGCGCATCAACGCGCTCGACACGGGACTAGTCGAAGCCGACCTTGATGGCGTAATGGCCGCGCGGCCGGATGGCATCATGTTGCCAAAGGCGGAAGGCGGGGCCGACATCACCCGGCTTGACGCCAAGATCGCCGTGCGCGAGGCGA
>CALSBD010000264.1:0-5391 GCA_943373055.1 Rhizobium sp. Q54 | reverse complement strand
GCGTTGCCGCTCTTGATGCTGAGCAGGCAAGCCTCATCCCGCCGTTCGCCGCCCGCTTGTGCCATGAGGCGCCGGGCCTGCGGCTGTCGGTGCTCCCGCTCGGGCGCGCGCAGGCGCTCGACGCGCTGGTCGCCGGGTCGGCGGACCTCGCCTTCGGCTTCTTTTGGGATGTGCCCGAAGCGATCCGCTTAACGGCGCTGTTTGACGAGGGGTTCCTGGTCGCGGGCCGGCCCGATGTGCTGTGCGTCGATCCGCTCACCGGCGCGCCGTCGATCGATCTCGACACCTACTGCGCGCATCCTCACGTGCTCGTCTCACCGGCGGGCGATCTGCGCGGCATCGTGGATGATCGGCTGGAGGCCTTGGGTCGCGCGCGGTGGGTGATGCTGGGGCTGCCGGCGTTTCTGCCCGCCTTGGCGGTGGCAGCAGCGTCGGGCGGGCTTGTCACCTTACCGGCCCGGCTCGCCCGCGCTTTTGCGCCTGGCTTCGGCCTCGTCACCGCCGAGCCGCCGCTTGCCATCCGCCGATTTACGATCTCCGTCGCCTGGCACCGCCGCCAGGACGCCGACCCGCGCAGCCGGTGGCTGCGCGAGGTGATCAAGGCGGTGTTGGTGACCGCGCCTCACGCCACCTGACGGCCGCGATCACCGCTTTCACTGGCCGCGCGCAACGCGTCGAAGAAGGCTTTGACGGCGGTGGTCATGGCCTCGGTTTGCTCGGTGAGTGCGTTGGACACCCCGCGCACGGTCTCCGCCGCCTCGCCGGTGGCGCCGATCGCGCTGGTGACTTCGGAGATGCCGCGCGCCAACGTCTCGGTCGCCTGAGAGGCCGCGCCGGTGGTTTGCGAGATTTCCTGCGTGGCCGCCCCTTGCTCCTCCACCGCCGCGGCGATGGTGGCGGTCACCCGATCGAGATCATGGCCAATGCCCGCGATCTCCTTGATGACTTCGACCGCGCGCTGGGTCGACAGTTGAATCCCCGCCACCTGATGGCCGATCTCCTCGGTTGCCTTGGCGGTCTGCGAGGCGAGTGCCTTCACCTCGGAGGCGACGACGGCGAAGCCACGCCCGGCCTCGCCGGCGCGGGCCGCCTCGATGGTGGCATTGAGAGCCAACAGGTTGGTCTGCTCGGCGATATCTTGAATGAGGCTCACCACATTGCCGATCTTTTGGCCAGCCACGGACAGCTGCTCGATCTCCTTGACCGACACGCTGGTCTTCTCCGAGGCAAGCCGCACCACTTGGGTGGCGCCGGTAACCTGGCGGGCGATTTCTTGAATGGAGCCGGCGAGCTCTTCCGTCGCTGCCGCCACGGTCTGCACGCTCACGGAGGTCTCCGCGGCCGCCCCGTCGGTCTCACCCGCGCGGCTGCGGGCCTGGGTCGCCAACGCGCCGAGATGGGTCGCGGTTGCGCGCATCTCGGCCGTCTTCGTGCCGAGCACGCCCAAGATGCGGTCGGTTGCGGTTTGGAACCGCTCGATCGCCGTTTCCGTCAGGCGCTGACGCGCATCTCGCGCGGCGGCCTCGCGCTTGGCTCCCTCTTCCAGGCGACCGCGCTCGACCCCGTTGGTTTTGAACACCTCGACCGCGCGGGCCATCGCGCCCATCTCGTCGCCACGCCCGGTGAAGGGGACATCGACCGCGAAGTCGGCATTTGCCAACCGTCCCATGGTGGCGGTTAAGCGGGTGACCGGCCCGGAGAGGCCCGCGGCGATGAACACCGCCAAGAGAAGCGCGCCAAGCACCGCGGTCACCGCGACAATCGACACCAACAAGGAGTCGCGCGCAATCGCTCCGCGTGCCGCGCTGCCCACGATCGCTTTATCCTTGACCGCGCTGTCTTTGAGCGCGACGGCGGCATCAGAGACATCGCGTCCAACGGCCTTGAGCGTCTTGTCGCGGATCTCATTGCGCTCGGCAATTACCGTGCCGAGCTTCGCGGCGGCCGTGCCGAACTTCGACATGTCGCTCGTGATCGACTGCACAACGGCGCGATCAACGGAGAGTTCAGCGGCCTGCTTGCTGGCTTCGGCGAGCTCGGCTTTGACACGATCGAGCGACTTAGGATCGTTTTCGGTCAGGTACTTCCATACATAGACCCGTGCCAACATAAAGTGCTGTTGGACATCGCCGGCCTTGGTCGCGGTCGCGAAGTCGTTGCGGCTGGCCGCGCTATCAAAGATCGCCATGAGTTGCTTGCGCACTTCGGTTCCCAGCGGCTCGATGGCCTGGTCGACCAGCGCATCGCGCTCGGCGTATAACGCCCGCACCCGCTTGAAGGCCGGCTCGAAGCTGTCGAACGTTGAGTCCATCTTATCGACCAGCGCCGCACGTTCGGGCTTATGGATCTCCGACTGCGCCTTCGCTAACCCGTCATGCACTTCGCGCGCATATCGCTCCACATTGTCGGCTTCAGCATCCGCCCGAGTTTGGATGTAAGACAACGCATTCATGAGCGCCTTGGCGGCGTCACCATTGATTTCGGTCGCCAGCACCGTGTCTTCCGCCATGTCCTCGAAGGCGAGGAACTCGGAGTGCGCGTTGTGCAGGGCGAACACGCCATAGCCGCCGACCACCGCCAGGACGGCGCACACCATGCCAAACCCAGCGTATAATTTTGTTTTGATGCCGAGGTTTTCGAATGAGCGAAGCATAAAGGTAACCCCCGTTTTTGTCGTGCAACAGTCAGGGGATCTTGGTTAAGAACACCTTAAGTTTTGAGTAATATCACCTAAGGGAGGTGGTTCTCTCCTTACGGAGTACCGCTATCAAATGATGTATGAGTAAGATCATGGTCCAATTAATTTTTGACCATGTCATTTTTATCAAGGCGAACTAACACCCCGGGACTTAAAATACTAAAGCGCTTTAAAGGGGGGATGCCTACTACGCCAACCCTCCGCAGCCGAAAAAGCGACCGCGGAGGAGAGACGCGAACGATCAAGCAATCACGGTTTCCACCTCGATATTGCCCTTGGTCGCGTTGGAGTAGGGGCAAATGAAGTGACCGCGGGTGGCGATCGTCTCCGTCACAGCACGGTCAAGGCCGGGCATGCGCACGGTCAGCTTGACCTTCAAGCCAAAGCCGCCGTCGCTGCGCGGGCCAATGCCCACTTCGGCCTTAACGGTTGCGTCGGACGGCACGGTGCCGAGCTTCTCGGCATTGGCGACATAGCGCATCGCACCGAGATAGCAGGCCGCATAACCGATCGCGAACAGCTCCTCGGGGTTGTGTCCCGCGCCGGACCCGCCCAGTTCCTTCGGGCTGGTCATGGTCACCGTCAGCATGCCTGACGACAGGGCGGCGATGCCATTGCGGCCGCCACCGGAGGCCTGGGCCTCGGTCCAATACTTCACATCCACGGACATGATGTCCTCCTCTTGGGATCGGTCGCTTGGGTCAGTCCCGCACGATTAAATCGCACGCGATATAACTCAAACTTTGACTGTCTTGTCAATTGCCAATTGATCGCGCGCGATTTAATCTCACGCCATGTCATCGTCGCCTTCCGATATGTTTTGCTTGGCGCTCTACACCGCCACCAATGCGGTGCAGCAGACCTATCGACCCTTGCTCGACGAGCTCGGCCTCACCTATCCGCAGTATTTAGCACTTTCCGTGCTATGGTCGTCCCCGAGTGCACCGACAGTCGGCAGCATCGGCGCGGCGCTGCATTTGGAGTCGAGCACGCTCACGCCCGTCTTGAAGCGACTGGAGAAGGCCGGCCTCGTCACCCGCCACCGTGATCCCAACGACGAACGCCAAGTGCGCATCGCGCTCACGGATACCGGCCGCGCACTCGCCGATAGGGCCGGCCACATCCCCGCCTGCATCGTGGAGCGCACCGGCCTCAGCCTCGAAGCCCTCAACACTTTGCGACACGACCTAACGAGGCTCAATGAGCGACTCCGCGAGGAGACAGGGCGGTGAGGGTGGCCGAGACTGAGCTCTTCACCTGCGCTGTCGTCCAGGCTCAACCCCCCACTTACTCCGCCGCAACGGAAAACGGTACGGCTTGGGCGGCAATCGCGTCGTCCAATGCGTCCGTGAGGGCCATCGTATCGGCGTGAGCGCCGTTGCACAGGGCGCTGAGCGCGCAGTCGTCACAGGGGCTCGCACCGTGGGCGGTGACGATCTCGCGGATGGTGATGGCACAACGCCCGCACTGCGGTCGGTGGCCGAGCGCGCGATAGACATCGGCGGGCGTGCGCGGACAGCCGTCACCTGGGACAAGGCAGCCCCGGACGTGGTGGTCGGTGATGAAATTGCACGAGCAAATAATCATCGTCTGCGCTCTCCGGTGCGCTCCCCTGGGAGAGATCGTCTCGCTCGCCCTGCCACGGCCCGCTGCCGCTGTCGCGGCGATCCCCGCATCGCGGCCTCATGGCCGCCGATCGCGCGCCGGCGCGGGGACGACACCTTCAGGTCGGCCCGAGACGGCGTCTTGGCCCGCCGCCCCGTGCGATGATCCGAACTGTCGCCCCCTCCCGGCCGGGGAGGCCCCGAGAGGGTCGATCTCTCGACATCCGGGAACCTTATCCAATCGGGTAGCTGACCGCCTTGATGAGAATCAAGCACTATGTTTTCGGTTTGGAATACTTCAAAAAGATAGTCATACGGTCAGGTACTTGTGCGACATCTTTTTGGATTGTTTCTAAATTACGATGCGGCATGAGGCCGACCGGCGGTGAGCCCGATCCGCGCGGGACGGGGAAAGTGACGATCCCTGATTTACTTCGCCGCGCCAGAGGGCTACCACGCGCGCCAGATGACCCCGGTCCTGACCGCGAGCCCGTCACCCATGCTGAAGAACGACATCGCCATCACGCCCGACCTCGTCGCCCGCCACGGGCTGAAGCCGGATGAGTATCAGCGCATCCTCGATCTGATCGGGCGCGAGCCGACGATCACCGAGCTTGGCATCTTCTCGGCCATGTGGAACGAGCACTGCTCTTACAAGTCCTCCAAGCGCTGGCTGCGCACCTTGCCGACCACCGGCCCGCGCGTGCTGATTGGCCCGGGCGAAAACGCCGGTGTTGTCGACATCGGCGATGGCCAGGCGGTCTGTTTCAAGATGGAGAGCCACAATCACCCCTCCTATATCGAGCCCTATCAAGGGGCGGCGACCGGGGTGGGCGGCATTTTGCGCGATGTCTTCACCATGGGCGCGCGGCCGATCGCGGCGATGAACGCGCTGCGCTTCGGCGCGCCCGAGCATGCCAAGACCCGCCACCTCGTCCATGGCGTGGTTGCCGGCATTGGCGGCTATGGCAATTCGTTCGGCGTGCCCACGGTCGGTGGCGAGGTGAACTTTCACCCGGCTTATAACGGCAACTGTCTGGTCAATGCCTTTGCCGCCGGGTTGATGGACGCCGACAAGATCTTCCTGTC
>CALSBD010000263.1:0-5417 GCA_943373055.1 Rhizobium sp. Q54 | reverse complement strand
AGCGTGACGACGGCGAGGGCGGCGAGAGCGATGTGCTTCATCATGGGATGTTCCTTCCATCTGGTGGGCGCCGGCGTCAGCGCCGTC
Organism: Rhizobium sp. Q54; assembly: GCA_943373055.1. Lineage (GTDB taxonomy): Bacteria > Pseudomonadota > Alphaproteobacteria > Rhizobiales > Ancalomicrobiaceae > CALSBD01. The sequence continues at coordinate 5,330 of CALSBD010000263.1, read as the reverse complement.
GTTCGATGAAAGGAGATTGCCTTGAGATCGCTCCGGCCGCTGTTCCGAGCGGAACAGGGCGTCAAAGGCCGAGAAAACAGGTGGCGGCGTCCTCAACAGCCAAACGGGCGATCCGATGGCCTCGGACCGCCCGGTGACAGAAGGGAAGGGAAGGGAAGGGAAGCGAACGGGCAGCTCAGTAGCGGCTGCGTTCGATCCAGCAGGTCTTGCGGGTGCCGACGTACTCGCCCCACTTGTTGAACTGCTCCTGCACTTCACACACCTTGCGGCCCGGCGCCCGGTTCGGCCGGTCGTAGCCACGGTCGCGGCGGGGGCGGTCGTAGCCGGCGTCATCGCCGTGTGCCGCACCAGCGATCAGCGCGGCCGCGCCGCCGATGATGATGCCGGCGATCACCGCGCCGCCGTTACCGGCCTTGGCTTCGGTGTGGCTGGAGACAGTGGCGGTGGCCAGCGTGACGACGGCGAGGGTGGCGAGAGCGATGTGCTTCATCATGGGATGTTCCTTCCATCTGGTGGGCGCCGGCGTCAGCGCCGTCGTTCGATGAAAGGAGATTGCGCTCAAACCGCTCCGGCCGCTGTTCCAGGCGGAACACGCCAACAAATGCGGTGATTGACCTTGACTTAGGGCTTGGCGACGCCAATCGGTGGGGTGTCGCCCACGCCGGCGAGCACCTCGGCCACGTGGCGCACATCGACCGATGAGCCCGCGCGCTTCAACTTGCCGGCCATATTCATGAGGCAGCCCATGTCGCCGGCCAACAGCGTGGCGGCGCCGGATTCCTGAATGCGGTCGACCTTCTTTTCCACGATCGCGTTGGAGATGTCGGGGTATTTGACGCAGAACGTGCCGCCAAAACCGCAGCACACGTCGGAATCCTTCATCTCCGCGATGGTTAGCCCTTCGACCGTCTTCAACAGCTTGCGCGGCTGGCCCTTGATGCCGAGCTCGCGCAGGCCCGAGCAGCTGTCGTGATAGGTGATAGAACCGTCAAACCGCGCCGTGACCCGCTCCACCCCGAGCACGTCGACCAGGAACGACACGAGCTCGAAGCTCTTGGCGGCGAGCGCGTCGGCGCGGCCGCGCCAGTCGGGATCCTCGGCGAACAGCTCCGGATAATGCGACTTGATCATGCCACCGCACGAGCCCGACGGGATGACGATGAAATCATAGCCCTCAAAGGCCGCGATTACCTGGCGGGCGATATCAACCGCGTCGCGGCGATCCCCGGAGTTGAACGCCGGTTGGCCGCAGCACGTCTGTGCCGGCGGCACGTCCACCACACAGCCCGCGTCTTCCAAGAGCTTGACCGCCGCGAAGCCGACCGAGGGCCGAAACAGATCAACGAGACAGGTGACGAACAAAGCGACACGCGGCTTCGTGGACGCGGTGGCGGTCTTCATGTGGCCAAGTCCTCCCCGTGGATGTTCGCCTTCCAGCGCGCCCCGTGGCACCTCGATCAGAAAGCGGTCCCCTTCATGAGGCCGATATCGTGAAAACCGGTGGGCGGCAAGCCGCATCCACGTGATGACGGCTCAGCGCCCTCGCCCGCCACTGGCGCTGGCCGCCATTTTCTCGCGCCGTCGCTGCACGGAGGAGGGGATGTTCATCGCCTCGCGATACTTCGCCACCGTGCGGCGAGCGATATCGATGCCCGCATCGCGCAGCACCTTGACGAGCGTATCGTCGGACAAGACGTCGTTGGCCGGCTCCGCGTCGATCAACTCGCGGATCTTGTGGCGCACGGATTCCGATGAATGCGCCTCGCCGCCCTCGGCCGACTGGATCGCGGAGGTGAAGAAGTATTTGAACTCAAAAATGCCGCGCGGCGTCGCCATGTACTTGTTCGAGGTCACGCGACTGACGGTCGATTCATGCATGCCGATCTCGTCGGCGATCATCTTCAAGTTCAGCGGCCGCAGGTGCTGGATACCATAAGCTAGGAAGGTGTCTTGCTGGCGCACGATCTCCGTCGCCACCTTCAGAATCGTTTTGGCGCGCTGGTCGAGGCTTTTGACCAGCCAATTGGCGGTCTGTAAGCACTCGGTCAAATAGCTCTTCTCGCTATCGCCCTTCGCAGTCTTGACGATCTTGCCATAGTAGACCTGGTTGACGAGCACGCGTGGCAAGGTCTCGGTGTTCAGCTCCACCGTCCAGCCACCATCGGACGCCGAGCGCACCACCACATCGGGCACCACCGGCTGAATGACCGCGCCGCCGAACGCGTGGCCGGGCTTGGGGTCGAGCGCGCGGATCTCGGCGACCATGTCGGCCAAGTCCTCGTCGTCGACCCCGCACAGCTTCTTCAAGGTCTGATAGTCGCGCCGCGCCAACAGGTCGAGCCGGGAGATGAGCACGGCCATGGCCGGATCGAAGCGGTCGCGTTCTTTGAGCTGCAACGCCAGGCACTCGGCCAGATCGCGCGCGAACACGCCGGCCGGCTCAAAGCCTTGGCAAATGCCCAGCACCTTTTCGACCAAGCCGACCGCGCAGCCAAGCTTGTCGGCCACCCCGGGCAAGTCCACCCGCAAATAGCCCGCCTCATCGACCGCATCGACCAGATACTGGCCAATCAGCCGCTCCACCGGGTCGTGAAGGGCTAGCATCATCTGGTTTTCCAGATGGTCTTGTAGGGAGATGTCGGCGGCGACGAAGGATTCAAGATTATAGTCGTCGTCGCCCGCACCCCCCGCGCCGCGCCCCGCCGTCGCCCACGGATCGCCGGTCAACTGCCCCGGATCGAGCGACCGCGTGCCCGGATCGTCTTGGAACACGTTTCCCAAGTCGGTATCCAGCTTGGCCGCGATCGTCTCGGCGTTGGGCTCCAGATCCGCCTGCATCCAATCGCCAACCTCGGCGACCGGGTCAGCCGCCTCAAAGCCGGTCTCATGGCCCGTGTCACCCGCCGCTGACGCCGGTGGCGCCTCATAGGCATCGGGCGCCTCGACCGGGCCATCCTCGCGATCATCCCGCTCCAGGAGCGGATTGCGCTCCAGCTCGGTTTCGACATAGGCGACGAGTTCGATGTTGGAGAGTTGCAGAAGCTTGATCGCCTGCATCAACTGCGGCGTCATCACCAGGGATTGGCTTTGTCGGAACTCCAGTCTTGGAGACAGCGCCATGGGGGAAACGAGCCCTCGTGTGACCGACCTGGTGCGGCAAGCCCTCAATTGGTAAACCGGCTTCGAACCGCGGTGCCCGCGATGCTCCGTCGGGCGAATTGGTCCGAAACTTGCCTAGCGATTAGGACACACAGGATTTAACGGCATTGCGCCGTTCGTCAAAGGGTAAATTGCTCGCCCAGATAAAGGCGTCTGACATCAGGGTTAGCAACCACTTCCGCCGCGGTGCCGTGGGTGAGCACCTGCCCCGACGCGATGATGTAGGCGCGGTCGATCAATCCGAGCGTTTCGCGCACATTGTGGTCGGTGATCAACACGCCGATGCCGCGTTCGGTGAGGTGGCGCACCAGCGCCTGGATGTCGCCCACCGCGATCGGGTCAATGCCGGCAAACGGCTCGTCAAGCAGCACGAACGACGGCCGACTGGCGAGCGCGCGCGCGATCTCGCAGCGCCGCCGCTCGCCACCCGACAGCGCGATCGAGGGCGACTTGCGCAGGTGGCCAATGCGGAATTCATCAAGCAGCGCGTCCAATTCCTGCAGGCGCTTCTTCTTGTTCTTCTCCACCACTTCCAGCACGGCGAGGATATTGTCCTCCACCGACAGACCCCGGAAGATCGAGGCTTCCTGCGGCAAATAGCCGATGCCGAGCCGCGCCCGCCGATACATGGGCAATGCGGTGATGTCATAGCCATCAAGTTCGATGCGCCCGGCATCGGGACGGATGAGCCCGGTGATCATGTAAAAGACGGTCGTTTTGCCCGCGCCATTGGGCCCCAGAAGCCCCACGGCCTCGCCGCGATGCACCGTCAGACTGACGCCACCGACCACCCGGCGCTTCTTGTACGTCTTCTCCACCCCGCGCACGACAAGGCCCGGTCCATCGCCGGCGCGCGCTTCAGGCGCCGCATCATAGTCTGCGGCGACGACCGTCGGCGTGGCCACGGGCGCGGCGCGCGCGGATCGCGCATCGACTGGCTCGGGAAACCGGTCAAACGGATCAGGGTCGGCGGGCGCCTGCGTCGCGTAATCGGAGCGGGGGTCATAAGCATCCGCCGCGTCGCCGCCCTGCGGGTCTGGCGCGAAGCGGGGATCATACGCCCGCGGGTCGGCATCAGCCGGGTCATAGCCGCCGTGACCCCGGGGGCCGTCGAAGTCCGCCAGCGGATCCTGTCGCTCGGCTGCCGGGCGCTTGTTCAAAAGGCGCGCGAGCAGGGACGACTTCGGGGGCGGGGACGACACGCGGGACAGCTCCACTCTCAGTGCGACGATCGATCAAAAGCACTCACACTATAGGCGGTGCGCGCGCACCGTGTCGAGATGATGGCCAGCGCCCTCACATCGTTCGGTTCGCGAAATGGCGTGCGCCTTTCGCTACCCGCGCGTCGTAGGACATAAAGAAATCTTTATATCCTTATTGCTATTCCGGCGCGGCTGAGCTACATCCCCGGCCACGTGACAGGATCGAGAAGGACACGGTTTCCCATGACCAAGCACGACTATTATGTGAAGGACCTTTCGCTTGCCGCCTTCGGCCGCAAGGAGATCGAGCTCGCTGAGACCGAAATGCCCGGCCTGATGGCCATCCGCGAGGAATACGGCCCCAAGCAGCCGCTCAAGGGCGCGCGCATCGCCGGCTCGCTCCACATGACCATCCAGACCGCCGTGCTCATCGAGACGCTGAAGGCGCTCGGCGCGGATATCCGCTGGGTGTCGTGCAACATCTTCTCCACCCAGGACCACGCCGCCGCCGCGATTGCCGCTGCTGGCATCCCGGTGTTTGCCTATAAGGGTGAGACGCTGGAAGAGTACTGGGACTACACCGCCAAGCTGTTCGACTGGCACGGTGGCGGCACGCCCAACATGATCCTCGACGACGGCGGCGACGCCACCATGCTCGTCCACTATGGTCTGCGCGCCGAGAACGGCGACACCGCGTTCCTCGATCAGCCGGGCTCGGAAGAAGAAGAGATCTTCTTCGCCCTCATCAAGAAGCTGCTTGCCGTCAAGCCGGCCGGCTACTTCGCTGAGATCGCCAAGAACATCAAGGGCGTGTCGGAAGAGACGACCACGGGCGTGCATCGCCTCTACAAGCTCGCCGAAGCCGGCAAGCTGTTGTTCCCGGCCATCAACGTCAACGACTCGGTCACGAAGTCGAAGTTCGACAACCTCTCTGGCTGCCGTGACTCGCTCGTTGACGCGCTGCGCCGC
>CALSBD010000262.1:0-5426 GCA_943373055.1 Rhizobium sp. Q54 | reverse complement strand
CGCAGCTTGTCGAGCTGCATGAGGATGGCAGCGTGCGCTTCAGGCATGAGGGTGCGGAAGGACAGATCCTCCAGCTCCTCGCGCATGCCCTGCATGCCCATGCGGCCGGCGAGCGGCGCATAAATCTCCATCGTCTCTTCGGCGATGCGAGCGCGCTTCACCTCCGGCATGTGCCCCAAGGTGCGCATGTTGTGGAGCCGGTCGGCAAGCTTGACGAGCAACACCCGCACATCGGCCGCGATCGCGACCAAGAGACGGCGGAAGTTTTCGGCCTGTTCGGTTTTCTTGGAGACGAAATCAAGCCGCTTGAGCTTGGTGAGGCTTTCCACCAAGCCACCGATCTCGGAGCCGAACATCTGGTCGATTTCGGCGCGGGTGGCGTCGGTGTCCTCAATGGTGTCATGCAAGATCGCCGTGGCGATCGTGGCATCATCGAGCCGCATGTCGGTGAGGATAGCGGCGACTTCGAGGGGGTGGGTGAAATAGGGGTCGCCGGAGGCGCGCGTTTGGGCGCCGTGCTTCAATTGTCCATACACATAGGCGCGATTGAGCAGCGCCTCATTGGTATTTGGATTGTAGCGCTTGACGAGATCGATCAGATCATACTGTCGGATCATGGATGGCGCCTTGGCCTCCCCGAAAGAGCGCTCGCCCGGGAGAGCCCCTCGCCGCACGGACGACGCGCGCGGCCTTGAGGCCGCGCAGCCGAACCGTTCAGATCAATCGTCATCTTCCTTGTCGGGCGGAACCAGGCCTTCCAAGCCCTTGAGGAGCTCTTCTTCCGACATGCGATCGAACTGGATGTCGTCGCTATCGTCGCCGGACGCCTGAGAGGCAACCATGGGCACCGCCTCGGGCTCCGGCTCATCCACTTCCACGAACTTCTGCAGCGAGTGGATCAGCTCTTCCTTGAGGTCCTCGGGCACGATCTCCTCGTCGGCGATCTCGCGCAGGGCCACGACGGGGTTCTTGTCATTGTCCCGGTCGACCCGAATCGGCGAGCCGGACGAGATCATGCGGGCCCGGTGGCTGGCGAGGAGAACGAGTTCGAACCGGTTATCCACCTTGTCGATGCAATCCTCGACGGTGACGCGCGCCATGCTGGTGCACTCCTGAAAAAATCACGGGATCTTGAGGGAAGACCAAGAGTGACCCATAAGCCGAATGGCGAGCGAACGCAACAGCCAAGACGCACGGCCGCGACCGCACGATTTGACGAACGCGCGCCCCTGTCCCCGCTCGAGACGCGACGGCAAATGACCAAGCGATCTGCCCCGGTTAGGTGAAGTCCGTCTGAAGATATCAGTTGCAATAAGCTTCGTGATTCCAAACAGAGATTGACGCGTGCGTCATGACTTAACCGGACTTTAAGAACACAGTTCAGACGGTGATTTAATGGCCATGAAATCGCTTGATTTGGCGGTTTGTTTGGTACATACGTCGTGCATCGACACGTCGCCGCTCATTTGGCGTTTGGTTCGATTTCGTTTGCGAGTAGTCATCGCGCTACGTGCATTTGTTTAACAGCAACTTTTGTGTTGCCGTAGCGACATTGACCTTAATGACCCAATCGGATCCCTCTGACGGACTGCGGCTTACGTTTTGGTTCCCTCGTTCTGATCGGTTATCTGAACATGATCCTCAACCACGAAAAAATCGCGCTGTTTATCGATGGCGCCAACCTTTATGCAACGGCCCGCAGCCTGGGCTTTGACATCGACTACAAGCGTCTCCTGCTGGAATTCCAAGGCCGCGCCAATCTGATGCGGTCTTACTACTACACGGCGCTGGTCGAGAATGAAGAGTACTCCTCCATCCGCCCGCTTATCGATTGGCTCGCCTACAACGGCTATAAGGTCATCACCAAGCCGGCGCGGGAGTTTTTCGACAGCCAGGGTCGCCGCAAGGTGCGCGGCAACATGGACATCGAGCTCGCCGTTGACGCGCTGACGATCGCCGACCATGTCGATCACATCGTGTTGTTCTCCGGTGACGGCGACTTCCGCCGCCTCGTCGAGGCGATCCAGTGGAAAGGCAAGAAGGTCACGGTGATCTCCACCATGCAGACCCAGCCGCCGATGATCGCCGACGATTTGCGCCGTCAGGCCGACTACTTCATCGACCTGGGCACGTTGCAAAACAAGGTTGGTCGTGACCCGGCCGAGCGTGCGGCCCGCATGGCCCAGCGCGAGGCGCAGCGGCGCACCGAGCCTGAGTTCGAGGACGATTTCGAAGACGACGTCTGAGCCGTCTGACGGCTCGGCGCGCTGCGATGGCGACGTTTCCCAATCCACCGCGCGATTGCGCCTTGTGTCCGCGCCTGCACGGCTTCATCGCCGATTGGCGCGGACGCGAACCGGCTTGGTTCAACGGGCCGGTGCCAACCTTCGGCGATCCCAAGGCGCGGCTTCTCATTGTCGGCCTAGCGCCCGGCTTGCGGGGGGCGAACCGGACCGGACGGCCGTTCACGGGAGATTTCGCCGGCCACTGGCTCTATGCCAACTTGGCCGCGTTCGGCTTTTCACGCGGCACATTCGATGCCCGACCGGATGATGGTCTCGCGTTGACGGGGGCCGCGATCACCAATGCGGTGCGCTGCGTGCCACCGGAGAACAAGCCGACGCCGGAGGAAATCGCCACCTGTCGGCCCTTCCTTTTGGATACGCTCAACGCCCTCCCCCACCTCAAGGTGATTATCGCGCTGGGCAAGGTGGCCCATGACAGCGTGGTGCGGGCGCATGGCCTGCCGGCCAGCCGGCTTGGCTTTGCCCATGGCGCGCGCCACGCCTTGCCTGAAGGCCGTGTGTTGATCGATACCTATCACTCGTCACGCTACAACGCGAACACGGGGCGGCTGACGGAAGCCATGTTCCGCGCCGTCTTTGAAGAGGCCGCGCGGGTGTTGTCAGGCGGCTGACCCGACCCGTCGGGCTGCAAGGGGGAACATATGATTGAGGTGCGCAAGATCGTCGTCGCGGTGGAGGAGATCCGCCACGATGGCGGGCCGGTGCTGGCCAAGCCGCTCTTGAAGGGCTGGATCGCGGCGGTGATCCGCAATCCATTCGCCGGCCGCTATGAGCCCGACGTGCAGCCGATGATGGACGCCTTAAAGCCGCTCGGCCTTGAATGCTCCACCAAGCTGTTGGCCGCCATGGGCGGCGCCAAGGACGCGATCGAGGCCTATGGCAAGGGGTCGCTGGTGGGCGCGGCGGGCGAGATCGAGCACGGCGCGCTGTGGCATGTGCCCGGCGGCTACGCCATGCGCGAGCTGTTGGGCCAGGCGCTCGCCATCGTGCCGTCGGCGGCGAAGCTCGGCGCGCTGGGCGCCTCGCTCGACGTGCCGATCCACCACCGCAACGCCGCTTATGTGCGCAGCCACTTTGACGCCATCACCGTGACGGTGCCCGATGCGCCCAAGGCCGACGAACTGATGTTCGTGCTGGCCATGACCACCGGCGGGCGACCGCACGCGCGCATGGGCGGCCTTGCCGCCGCCGATATCTCCAAGTGGGATGGACAGCGCTAGGGCATCATCCCAGGACGTGGAAACCCACGCCTGGAAAGTGACTGGCCATCCTGAACCCAGGGCCTCACCAGCCCGTCTGGCCGCGATGGCGCAGCTTGTGGTCAGCCAGCACGCACGCCAGCATCGCCTCGCCGACCGGCACGGCGCGGATGCCCACGCAGGGGTCGTGCCGGCCCTTGGTCATCACCTCGGTCGGCGCACCGGTGCGGTCAATTGACTGGCGCGGCGTGAGGATCGACGAGGTCGGCTTGACGGCGAAACGGGCGACCACGGTCTGGCCCGTCGAAATACCGCCCAGAATGCCGCCAGCGTGGTTTGACTTGAACGCCGGTTCGACCGCCGGCAGGCCGGAACCTGTGGCCGGATGGTCCGCATGAGCGACCGTGAGCTCGTCGGCATTGTCCTCGCCCGACAACGCCGCGGCGGCGAAGCCCGCACCAATCTCCACACCCTTGACCGCGTTGATCGACATCAGCGCGCCGGCGATGTCCTGATCAAGCTTGCCATAAAGCGGCGCGCCCCACCCGGCCGGCACGCCCTCGGCCACGACCTCAATGACGGCGCCAATCGACGAGCCGGATTTGCGGATGCCGTCGAGATAGTCCTCGAAGAAGGTGGCCGCCTTGGCGTCCGGGCAGAAGAACGGGTTGTTGCCGACCTCGTTCCAATCCCAGTTGCCCCGATCAATCGCATGGGGCCCCATTTGCACCAGGGCGGCGCGCACGATGACTGACGCGCCGAGCACCTTGCGGGCAATCGCGCCGGCAGCCACCCGCGCGGCCGTCTCGCGAGCAGACGAGCGCCCGCCACCGCGATAGTCGCGCACGCCGTACTTAGCGTCATAGGTGAAATCGGCGTGGCCGGGCCGATAGGTGTCGCGGATGTCGCGATAGTCCTTGGAGCGCTGATCGACATTGCGAATAAGCAGCGCGATCGGCGCCCCGGTGGTCACCGGTCCGCCGGTGCGCTCGTCCTCGAACACGCCCGAGAGAATCTCGACCTCGTCGGGCTCCTTGCGCTGCGTGACGAAGCGCGACTGACCCGGCTTGCGGCGATCCAAATCCGCCTGAATATCCGCCGCCGTGAGCGCGATGCCAGGCGGACAGCCATCCACCACGCACCCCAACGCCGGCCCATGGCTTTCGCCAAAGGTGGTGACCCGAAACAAATGGCCAAACGTGTTGTGCGACATGAAGACGATGACCCCGCTTGCGTGGGCGGGATGTAGCGGCGGGGACTGGGGGTGTCAAACGGGGTGGTTTTTGTATCACGACTTGATACAATCACGCCAAAGGTTACGGTGATGCCAATCCAATCGTTTCGAGACCCCAGGCTCGCAGATGTCCTTGAGCGCCGCGCGCCGCGCGGGTTGAAACCCGATGTGCTTGGCGTGCTGCGCCGTAAGCTCGTGATGTTAGATGCTGCGCGAACATTGTCGGACCTAAGGGTTCCACCGGCTAATCACCTAGAAGCCTTGGTGGGCGATCGAAAGGGGCAGTACTCCATCCGGGTCAACCGGCAGTACCGCCTCTGCTTTGTTTGGACCGAGCTTGGCCCAGCCGATGTTGAGTTCGTCGACTACCATTGAAGGGAAGGCATATGACCACAGAACTCCTGCCTGCCATCCACCCCGGCGAAATCCTTCGCGAGGAGTTTCTCATTCCGCTCGGGCTTACGGCAGGGCGAGTGGCGAAGGCGATTGGCGTGCCGCGCACGCGGATTGAGCGTCTGGTCGCTGAGAAAGTCGACATGACGCCTGATACCGCATTGCGCCTTGCGAGGTACCTCGGCACTTCGCGAGACTTCTGGCTAAGCTTGCAAACCCGCTATTCGATAGAAACGACCCTACCCCGCATTGAAGCAAGCCTCGCGGCGATAGAGCCGCTTAAGGTTTGATTGG
>CALSBD010000261.1:0-5463 GCA_943373055.1 Rhizobium sp. Q54 | reverse complement strand
GGCTAATCGCCCGATCCGCAAGGGGCCCGCGACGCCAGGTGACGGTGACAGGCGGGCCCCATGAAGTTCTCCAAGTTGCGTATCCTGGGCTTCAAGACCTTCGTGGAGCCCACGGAAGTGATGATCCGGCCCGGCCTCACCGGTGTGGTCGGCCCCAATGGCTGCGGCAAGTCGAACCTTGTCGAAGCCTTGCGCTGGGTCATGGGCGAGAGCTCCTACAAGAACATGCGCGCGTCCGGCATGGACGACGTCATCTTCTCCGGCTCCGGCCGCCGCCCGGGCCGCAACACCGCCGAAGTCACGCTCGTCCTGGATAACGACCAGCGCACCGCGCCGGCCGCGTTCAATCACCATGAGGTGCTTGAGATCACCCGGCGCATTGAGCGCGAGGCGGGGTCGACCTACCGGATCAACGGTAAGGAAGTGCGCGCCCGCGACGTTCAGCTCCTGTTCGCCGACGCGTCAACCGGCTCGCGCTCGCCCTCCATGGTGCGCCAGGGCCAGATCGGCGAGCTGATCGCCGCCAAGCCGATTCAGCGCCGGGCGATCTTGGAAGAGGCGTCCGGCATCTCCGGCCTGCATGGCCGCCGCAATGAGGCGGAGATGCGCCTCAAGGCCGCCGAGCAAAACCTCGAGCAGGTCGATGCGGTGCTGGGCCAGATCGACCAACGGCTGGAGACGTTGAAACGCCAAGGGCGCCACGCCGCTCGATACCGCGCCCTGTCGGCGGAGATCCGTGCGGCCGAGGCGGTGGTCCATCATGTGCGCTGGGTCGGCGCCCGCGCCCACATCACCGAAGCGCGCGAAGCGCTCGCCGCCGCCGAGCGCGCGGTCGCCGAGCGCGCGGACGCGCAGGCCAAGGCGGCGACCGCCCAGGCCGTCGCCGCCCACGAGATGCCCGCTTTTCGCGACGCGGAAACCCGCGCGGCGGCGGCGTTGCAGCGGCTGAAGATCGCCGTCGCCGAGATCGATGCGGAAGAAAAGCGCATGACCGAGCGCCTCGCCGATCTCGACCGCCGCTTGGCGCAGATTGAGGGCGACATCGCGCGCGAGGATCGCTTGATTCGCGACAATGGTGACGCGCTCGCCCGGCTCGACGCGGAGGCCGCGCAATTGAATGAGGAGGGCGCCACCAGCGCCGATCGCTCGCTCGACGCCCGCGCCCGACTAGCCGCATCTGAGACAACACTCGCCATCGCCGATGCAGACCTCGCCCAGGCCACCAGCTTGGAGGCGGAGACCGCCGCGCGCCGGAACCAGGCCGAGCGCGCCGCCCGCGAGGCGAACCAGCGGGTCGAAAAGCTCGACAGCCAAATCGCCGATGTTGAACGCGAACGCGCCGCCCTGGCCCGGCGCGATGATGCCGGCCCCGTGGTGGCCGAGCGCCGCGCCCGCCTCGAGGAGGCCGAGGGCGCCGCCAAATCCGCCGAGGCCGCCGCCGTTGCCGCTGAAGAGGCCGCCGCCAAGGCCCGTCAGGCCGAGCCGCTTGCCCGCGGCCCGCTCGCTGAGGCCGAGCGCGATCTCAATCGACTGGAGACCGAGGCGCGCACGCTTGCCAAGGTGCTCAACACCGGCGGCTCGGACCTTTGGGCGCCGGTCGTCGATCGCATCACCGTGGAGAAGGGCTTCGAGGCCGCCCTTGGCGCGGCGCTTGGCGAGGATCTCGACGTCTCCACCGACGAAGCCGCCCCCGTGCATTGGCGCGAGCCGGGACCGGCCACCGACGATCCTGCCTTGCCCGCTGGCGTTGACCCGCTCGCGCGCATCGTCAAGGCGCCGCCCGTGCTGGCGCGCCGGCTTGCTCAGATCGGTCTTGTCGATAAGGCTGACGGCCCACGCCTCGCCCGTCAGCTCAAGGCCGGCCAGCGGCTCGTGTCCAAGGCGGGCGACCTGTGGCGATGGGACGGCTATCAAGCCGCCGCCGAGGCGCCGACCCCGGCCGCCCAGCGCCTGTCACAAAAGAACCGGCTCGCCGAGCTTGAAGAGCTCGTCAAGGCCGCTCGTGCGATCACAACCGAGCGTCGGGCGGTGCTCGAGGCCGCCGCTACCCGCGCTCGCGCAGCGGGCGACACCGAGCGCCAAGCCCGCGAGGCGGCGCGCGAAGCCGCCCGTCGGGTCACGACCGCCCGCGATCAGCTGGCCGCCGCCGAGCGCGATTTGGCCCAAGTAACCGCGCGCCTGTCTGCGCTCGAGGAGGCGAAGGTGCGCCTCTCCTCCTCGCGCGCCGAGGCGGTTGCCGTGGCGTCGGATGCCGCCAACGCGCTCACCGCGCTGCCGGCGATCTCCGGGCTACAAGCTGAAACATCCGCCCACCGCGCCAAGGCCGCCGAAGCCCGCGCGGCCCTTTCTGAAGCCCGCGCCGCCGTGCAAACGCTTGAGCGCGAGGCGGAGTTCCGCGCCCGCCGGCTGGAAGCAATCGGGCGCGAGCACGACGGCTGGGTGGCGCGCGCGGCCAATGCGGAGGCCCAGATCGCCACGCTAAAGGCCCGCCGCGCCGACATGGCCACGGAGCGCCAGACCTTGGCCGAGCGACCGAGCGATCTGTTGATCGAGCGCCGTCGTTTGCTCCATGAGATCGGCCTTGCCAACACCGCCCGCCAAGAGGCCGCCGACCGCTTGGCGCGGGGCGAAACCGCGCAGGTCGAGGCCGATCGCGCCGCCCGCGCGGCACTTGACGCGCTCTCCGCCGCCCGCGAGGCGCAGGCCCGCGCGGAGGCGCGCGCCGAGGCCGTCATCACGCGGCTCACCGAGCTTGAAGATGCTATTCGCGACACCTTCGAGATGGAGCCCACCGCGCTCGCCGCCTTTGCCGGCCTGTCCGCCGATGGCCTCTTGCCGGACCTGGAGGCGACCGAGCGCAAGCTGGAGCGCCTGCGTCAGGAGCGGGAACGACTTGGCGGCGTGAATTTGCAAGCCGACGAAGAGGCCCGCGACGTCGAAGCCTCACGCGACGCCCTCACCAAGGAGCGCGCCGACCTGGAAGAGGCGATTCGCCGCCTGCGGCTTGGCATCGCGAGCCTGAACCGCGAGGCGCGTGAGCGGCTGATGGCGTCGTTCGACGTGGTCAATGGCCACTTCCAGCGCCTGTTCACCCACCTGTTCGGCGGCGGTGAAGCGCAGCTGCAGCTCATCGACAGCGACGACCCGCTGGAAGCCGGTCTGGATATTCTGGCCCGACCGCCTGGCAAAAAACCGGCGACCATGACGCTTTTGTCCGGTGGCGAGCAGGCCTTGACCGCGATGGCGCTCATCTTCGCGGTGTTCCTCACCAATCCATCGCCGATTTGCGTGCTCGACGAGGTTGACGCGCCGCTCGATGACGCCAATGTGGAGCGCTATTGCGACCTGCTTGATGAGATGGCGCGCACCACGGAAACCCGCTTTGTCGTCATCACCCATAACCCCATCACCATGAGCCGCATGGACAGGCTCTATGGGGTCACGATGGCCGAACGCGGCGTCAGCCAGCTCGTGTCCGTCGATCTGGAGCAGGCCGAGCGCTTCAAGGAAGCCGTCTGACAGCGGGGGCCGGGGCAGGGCAAATCGCCCGTCCGTGGATTTCACGGTGCTTCGGCTCCGTACAAAATAAGTCGCGGTTCGTGCCGGTGTTTTCCCCGCAAACCGCGTCTCATTTTGCCTTATGGTCGCGATATCCTCGGTCCCTGCTCTCAAGAGGCCTCCATGTCGCTTCCCTTGCCGTTCAGTGCTCCCCATGCGTCCGATGACCGGGCGATCGTCGCGCGCTATTTGCACGAAACGGCACTGCCGGAATCGGCGGAGGCCCGCATCGACGCCACCGCCACGCGGCTCATCGAGGCAATCCGGGCGGACGCGGGGGCATTCGGCGTCGAGGAGTTCTTGCGTGAATACTCGCTGTCGACCCGCGAAGGCCTCGCTTTGATGGCACTCGCCGAGGCCTTGTTGCGCGTGCCCGACGCGGCCACCGCCGACCGGCTCATTGAGGATAAGCTCGGCCAGAGCCACTTCACCACCCATGAGGCGAAGTCGGAAGGATTTCTGGTCAACGCCTCCACCTGGGCGCTTGGCCTGACCGCGCGCATCCTGCAGCCCAGCGATACTCCCGAAAGCCTGTTGGGTGGCCTCGTCAAGCGGCTGGGCGCGCCCACCGTGCGGGTCGCCGCGCGCCAGGCCATGCGCATCATGGGCCACCAGTTCGTCCTCGGCGAGACGATCGCCGACGCGCTTGATCGTGCGCGCTCACTTGAAGCCAAGGGCTATCGCCATTCCTACGACATGCTTGGCGAGGGCGCCCGCACCCAAAAAGATGCCGACCGCTACTTCAAGTCCTACGCCGATGCCATCGAGGCGATTGGCCGCGCCGCGGGCAACAAACCGCTGCCGGATCGGCCCGGCATCTCGGTCAAGCTCTCCGCGCTCCATCCGCGCTATGAGGCCACCCACGCCGACCGGGTTTTGACTGAACTGGTGCCGAAGCTGACCGATCTGGCGATCCGCGCCAAGTCGTTTGATCTCAATCTGACGGTCGATGCCGAGGAAGCCGATCGGTTGGAGCTTTCGCTCGATGTCATCGCCCGCGTCGCGCTCGATCCGCGGCTTGAGGGGTGGTCGGGCTTCGGCTTGGCGATCCAGGCCTATCAGAAGCGGGCGATCGACGTGATCGCCTTCATGGATGATCTGGCAAGCCTCGCCGGTCGCCGCTTCATGGTGCGGCTCGTCAAGGGCGCTTATTGGGACACCGAGATTAAGCGTGCCCAGGAGCGCGGCCTGGAGGGCTATGCGGTGTTCACCCGCAAGGCCGCAACGGACTTGAGCTACCTTGCCTGTGCCAAGCGGCTCTTGGCAGCGCGGCCACGGCTCTACCCGCAGTTTGCCACCCACAACGCGCTCACCGTCGCGCAGATCCTGGAGCTGGCCGGCGATCGCACCGGCTTTGAGTTCCAACGCCTCCACGGCATGGGCGACGCGCTCTATCGCGCTGTGACCGAGGGCGACAAGCTGCCGTGCCGCATCTATGCCCCGGTCGGCGGTCACCGGGATCTGCTCGCCTATCTGGTGCGCCGACTGTTGGAAAACGGCGCCAATTCGTCGTTCGTCGCCAAGGTGGGCGATCCCTCCGTGCCGATCCGCACGTTGCTGACCCGCCCGGGTGTGTGGCTTGAAAACGGTGCCGCGCCGACCCATCCGGGCATCAAGGCGCCGGTTGACCTCTATGGTGACCGCAAGAACTCGATGGGTCTGGAGTTTGGCGATCGCCAGGCCTTGAGCCGACTGCTCACGCTGATGAACGAGGGCGTGAGCCCCACCCTTGCGGCGACGCCCTTGGTCGAAGGCAAGCCGATCGGCTCCACGCCCGCCCGTCCGGTGGTCTCGCCCAGCGACGGGGCCCGCGTCGGCAGCGTCGTGGAGGCGACCCCGGAGGAGGCCCGCGCGGCCATGGCGAGCGCGGCACGCGCCGTGCGCGCCACCCGCGCCTGGCCCGTC
>CALSBD010000260.1:0-5465 GCA_943373055.1 Rhizobium sp. Q54 | reverse complement strand
AACGCCTCGTCCAGGAACGCGGCAAGCTGGGCCAAGTGCTTCGACATCAGACCCGTGGCGGTGGCCGGCGACGCCGCCCGGCCCACATAGCGCGGACGCGCGGTCTTGGCCCCGATCTGGGCGAGCACCCACTCCAGATAGGGCTCAATGAAGAACCAGGCGCCCATGTTCTTGGGCTCTTCCTGACACCACACCACATCGGCGTTCTTGAAGCGGGCGAGTTCTTTCACCAGCGCCTTCAGCGGCACCGGATACAGCTGCTCGACGCGCAACAAATAGACGTCGTCAATGCCGCGCTTCTCGCGCTCCTCGAACAGGTCGAAATAGACCTTGCCCGTGCACAGGACGACGCGACGGATCTTGTCGTCCTTGGCCAGCTTGATCTCGGTCGACTTCGGATCCATTTCCGCGTCGTCGAACAGGACCCGGTGGAACGAGGTATCTAGCGACAGTTCGTCAAGCCGCGACACCGCCCGCTTGTGACGCAACAGCGACTTCGGCGTCATCAGGATCAGCGGCTTGCGGATCTCGCGCTTGAGCTGACGGCGCAGGATGTGGAAGTAGTTTGCCGGCGTCGTGCAGTTGGCGACCTGCATGTTGTCTTCCGCGCACATCTGCAAGAAGCGCTCCAGGCGCGCCGAGGAGTGCTCGGGGCCCTGGCCCTCATAGCCATGCGGCAACAGGCACACGAGGCCCGACATCCGAAGCCACTTGCGCTCGCCCGACGAGATGAACTGGTCGAACAACACCTGCGCGCCGTTGGCGAAGTCGCCGAACTGAGCTTCCCACATGGTCAGCGCGTTGGGCTCCGACAGCGTGTAGCCGTACTCAAAGCCCAGCACCGCCTCTTCGGAGAGCATCGAGTTGATGACCTCGTACTTGCCCTGGTCGGGCGCCAAATTGGCGAGCGGGATGTAGCGCGCCTCGGTGTCCTGATCGTAAAGCACCGTGTGGCGCTGCGAGAACGTGCCGCGCTCGCAGTCCTGGCCCGACAGACGCACCCGATGGCCCTCGGTCATCAACGAGGCAAACGCGAGCGCCTCGCCCATCGCCCAGTCGAGCCCTTCGCCGGTCTCCATCATCTTCTTGCGGTTATCCAAGAAGCGCTGGATCGTGCGGTGCACGTGGAAACCGCTGGGGATCTCGGTCAGCTTGAGGCCGAGGTCCTTCAGCTTGCCGCGATCAACGCCGGTTTGGCCGCGACGCGGATCGTCCTCGGTTTCCTTCGCCGCGCGCAGGCCCGCCCACTTGCCGTCCAGCCAGTCGGCCTTGTTGGGCTTGTAGCTCTGGCCAGCTTCAAATTCGATCTCGAGCTTCTTGCGCCACGCGGCCTTCATCTCCTCGACTTCGCCCGCGGTGACGACGCCCTCGGCGATCAGCTTGTCGGCATAGATCTGCAACGTGGTGGGATGGTTGCGTATCTTGCGATACATGATCGGCTGCGTGAACGCCGGCTCGTCACCCTCATTGTGGCCGAAGCGGCGGTAGCAGATCATGTCGACGACGACCGGCTTGTGGAACTTCTGCCGGAACTCGATCGCCACCTTGGCCGCGAACGTGACGGCCTCAGGATCATCACCATTCACGTGGAAGATCGGCGCCTCGATCATCTTGGCGACGTCAGAGGGATACGGCGAGGAGCGCGAGAAGCGCGGATTGGTCGTAAAGCCGATCTGGTTATTGATGATGAAGTGCACCGAACCACCGGTGCGGTGACCGCGCAGGCCCGACAGGCCCATGCACTCGGCCACCACGCCCTGGCCGGCGAACGCCGCGTCGCCATGCAGCAACAACGGCAGCACCTGGTTGCGCTCGACCGTGTCGTTGAGCTGGTCCTGCTTGGCGCGCACCTTGCCCAACACCACCGGATTGACGATCTCCAGGTGCGACGGGTTTGGCGTCAAGGATAGGTGCACCACGTTGTTGTCGAACGTGCGGTCCGACGAGGCGCCCAG
The DNA here is from genome assembly GCA_943373055.1 of Rhizobium sp. Q54. GTDB lineage: Bacteria > Pseudomonadota > Alphaproteobacteria > Rhizobiales > Ancalomicrobiaceae > CALSBD01. The sequence continues at coordinate 3,510 of CALSBD010000260.1, read as the reverse complement.
GTGATACTTCACGTCGCCGGAGCCTTCCACGTCATCGGGCGCAAACGAGCCGCCCTTGAACTCATGGAAGATCGCGCGGTGCGGCTTGCCCATCACCTGCGCCAACACGTTGAGGCGGCCGCGGTGGGCCATGCCGAACACGATGTCCTTGAGGCCGAGCGCGCCACCGCGCTTGATGATCTGCTCCAGCGCCGGGATCAGCGCCTCGCCACCGTCAAGACCGAACCGCTTGGTGCCGGTATACTTGACGTCAATGAACTTCTCGAAGCCCTCGGCCTCGACAAGCTTGTTCAGGATGGCCTTTTTGCCTTCCTTGGTGAACTCGATGTATTTATCCGGGCCTTCGATGCGGGTCTGGATCCAGCTCTTCTGGTCCGGATCGGAGATGTGCATGAACTCCACACCCAGCGTCGCGCAGTAGGTGCGGCGCAGGATGGCGAGGATCTCGCGGATGGTGCCGAACTCAAGGCCGAGCACCTTGTCGAGGAAGATCTTGCGATCCCAGTCGGCGTCGGTGAAGCCATAGGACTGCGGATGCAGCTCCTCGTGGTCCTTCTCGGCGGCAAGCTTCAAGGGGTCGAGATCAGCGTGCAAGTGACCGCGCATGCGGTAGGCACGGATCATCATGATGGCACGCACGGAATCGCGCGCGGCCTGCAGCACCTGCGCCTCGGTCAGCTCGACGCCCGACTTCTGCGCCTTCGCCTTGACCTTGTCGCCGGCAGCCTTTTCCATCGCCGACCAGTCGCTGTCGAGCGCCGAGGTCAGCTCGCTTTGCGGCTTGACCGGCCAATCGGCCCGCCGCCACGCGCCGCGCTTGGCGACGCCGGTCACGGAGGCCTTGTCGTCCTTCAATTCGGCGAAGAACGCGCCCCAGCTGCCGTCGACCGACGCGGGGTTCTCTTGCCAGCGCTGATAGAGGTCATCGATGTAGGCCGCGTTCCCGCCGTCGAGGAACGAGGACAAGTGCATGGCCGAATTGGCCGCCTCACGATCCATGGTCGATCTCCCGAAGCCCGATCCGGCCCCGCTTGCGTGTGTGCGCCAAACTCCTGGCGGCTGCCGGGAGCCTGATCGTCAATGTCGATGCGGGCGACCGTGATCGCCCTCCCATTCCCGGTGCGCTCGCGCGCCCCGGACCGCGCCCAACCCCTGACCGCTCTCGATTAGCTTACGCCCCTCGGACCGGTTCCCTCGTTTTCGGCACCTGACCGGTCCGGCCGAGGCCGACCCGGACGGGCCGTTGGCATGGCGACCCGCGCGGCTTGGCGCCAGCGCGCCGTGCCGCGGGGCCGGCGGCAGCGGCCAAGGACACCCCCGTATCCCTGGCCGCGCCGGCTTGGGAAGTCCGTCGCGCCCCCGCGCGCCGGAACGGTCCCCGATCGGACCCCTCCCAGTCACTCGTGCGGATCGGCGGCGCCCCCGACGGGCTACCGCCAATCCAATTGCGGTCAACCCTTGAGCACTTCCAGCATGGTGGTGCCCAGACGCGCCGGCGACGGCGACACCCGAATGCCGGCCGCCTCCATCGCGCGGATCTTCGACGGGGCATCGCCCTTACCGCCCGACACGATGGCACCGGCATGGCCCATGCGGCGGCCCGGAGGCGCCGACACGCCCGCGATGAAGCCAACCATCGGCTTCTTGATCGGGTGGCTCTTGATGAACTCGGCCGCATCCTCTTCAGCCGAACCACCGATCTCGCCGATCATGATGATCGCCTCGGTCTCCGGGTCCTTGAGGAACAGGTCGAGCATGTCGATGAACTCGGTGCCCTTGACCGGGTCGCCACCGATGCCCACGGCCGTCGACTGGCCCAGGCCCACGTCGGTCGTTTGCTTCACCGCCTCATAGGTCAAGGTGCCCGAGCGTGACACGACGCCGACCTTGCCCTTGGAGAAGATGTGGCCCGGCATGATGCCGATCTTGCACTGGTTGGGCGTCAACACGCCCGGGCAGTTCGGCCCGATCAGGCGCGACTTGGAGCCCTTAAGCGCCTTGCCGACCTTGACCATGTCCATCACCGGGATGCCCTCGGTAATGCACACGATCAGTTCCATCTCGGCGTCAATCGCTTCCAGGATCGCGTCGGCGGCGAACGGCGGCGGCACATAGATCGCCGAGGCATGCGCCCCGGTCGCGGCCTTCGCCTGACCCACGGTGTCATAGACCGGCAAACCGAGGTGAGTGGTGCCGCCCTTGCCCGGGGTCACGCCACCGACCATCTGGGTGCCATAGGCGATCGCCTGTTCGGAATGGAAGGTGCCCTGCGCGCCGGTAAAGCCCTGGCAGATGACCTTGGTGTCCTTATTGATGAGGATCGCCATCGTTCAGTTCCCCCGGACCGCGGCCACGATCTTCTGCGCGGCGTCGTCGAGATTGTCGGCGGGGATGACGTTCAGCCCCGAGTCACGGATGATTTGCTTGCCGAGTTCCTCATTGGTGCCGGTGAGGCGGACAACGAGGGGAACCTGCAGGCCCACGGTCTTCACGGCGGCGATCACGCCCTTGGCGATGATGTCGCACTTCATGATGCCGCCGAAGATGTTCACGAGGATGCCCTTCACGTTGGGGTCCGCCGTGATGATCTTGAAGGCGTTGGTCACCTTCTCTTCCGAAGCGCCGCCACCGACGTCGAGGAAGTTGGCCGGGCTCTCGCCATAAAGCTGGATGATGTCGAGGGTGGCCATCGCCAGACCCGCGCCGTTGACCATGCAGCCGATCGTGCCATCAAGCGCGATGTAGGCGAGATCGAACTTCGAGGCTTCGATTTCCTTGGGGTCTTCCTCGGTCTCGTCGCGCATGGCGACGATGTCGGGGTGCCGGTACAGCGCGTTCGAATCGAAGTTCACCTTCGCGTCGAGCGCCTTGAGCTGGCCGTCCTTGGTCACGATCAGCGGGTTGATCTCCAGAAGGCTCATGTCCTTCTCGACGAACGCCCGGTAGACATTGCCGATCAGCTTGACGCACTGCTTGACGAGATCGCCCGACAGACCCAGCGCATAAGCGACGTTGCGGCCGACATAGGCCTGATAGCCGGCGGCCGGATCGACGTGGAAGGTGTGGATCTTCTCCGGCGTGTCGTGCGCCACTTTCTCGATGTCCATGCCGCCCTCGGTCGAGCAGATGAACGCCACCGAGCCGGTCGCGCGGTCCACGAGCGCGGACAAATAGAGTTCGCGGTCAATGTCGGAACCGTCCTCGATGTAGAGGCGGTTCACCTTCTTGCCGACTGGGCCGGTCTGCAGCGTCACGAGCGTGTTGCCGAGCATCTCGGCCGAGTGCGAAACCACCTCGTCGATCGACTTGGCGAGCCGCACACCGCCCTTGGCGTCCGCGGGCAGTTCCTTGAACTTGCCCTTGCCGCGGCCACCGGCGTGGATCTGGCTCTTGACGACATAAAGCGGCCCCGGCAGCTGCTCGGCGGCCGCCTTGGCCTCGTCAAGGGAGAAGATCGCGACGCCTTTCGACACCGGGACCCCGAATTCCTTCAGGACCGCTTTGCCCTGG
>CALSBD010000259.1:0-5477 GCA_943373055.1 Rhizobium sp. Q54 | reverse complement strand
TGATCGGCAGCGCCGTCAGCGAGCCCGAGCCGTTATTCTCGTTCAGCTTGGCGGCGCGCTCGAGCAGGCGCGAGGGGAGATAGAACACGTCGCCGGGATAGGCTTCGCGGCCCGGCGGGCGGCGCAGCAACAGCGACATCTGGCGATAGGCGACGGCCTGCTTGGACAGGTCGTCATAGATGATGACCGCATGCATGCCGTTGTCGCGGAAGTACTCGCCCATGGCGCAGCCGGAGAACGGCGCCAGGAACTGCATCGGCGCCGGATCAGACGCCGTGGCGGCCACGATGATGGAATACTCCAGCGCGCCCTGCTCTTCGAGCACCTTCACGAACTGCGCGACGGTGGAGCGCTTCTGGCCCACGGCGACGTAGACGCAGTACAGCTTCTGCTTCTCGTCATTGCCCTGGTTGAGCGGCTTCTGGTTCAAGATGGTGTCGAGCGCGATCGCGGTCTTGCCGGTCTGACGGTCGCCGATGATCAACTCGCGCTGGCCACGGCCGATCGGGATCAGCGCGTCGATCGACTTCAGGCCGGTCGCCATCGGCTCATGCACCGACTTGCGCGGGATGATGCCGGGCGCTTTGACGTCCACGCGGGCGCGCACGTCGGATTGGATCGGGCCCTTGCCGTCGATCGGGTTGCCGAGCGCGTCAACGACGCGGCCGAGCAAGCCCTTGCCGACCGGCACGTCCACGATGGCGCCAGAACGCTTGACGGTGTCGCCTTCCTTAATGTCACGGTCGGAGCCGAAGATCACGATGCCGACATTGTCGACTTCGAGGTTCAGCGCCATGCCCCGGATCCCACCGGGGAATTCGACCATCTCGCCCGCCTGGACCTTGTCGAGGCCATGGACGCGCGCGATGCCGTCACCAACGGACAACACCTGGCCGACTTCGGAAACCTCGGCCTCTTGACCGAAGTTCTTGATCTGCTCCTTGAGGATGGCGGAAATTTCCGCGGCCCGGATATCCATTAGCGGACCTCTTTCAGTGCGACCTTGAGGGAAGCGAGTTTGGACTTGAGCGACGTATCGATCATGCGGCTACCGACCTTTACGATAAGACCGCCGATCAGCGAAGGATCGACCTTGGCGTCAAAGCGCACGTCCTTGCCACCAGTGACGCTCTTGAGCGCCGCCTTGAGGGCTTCCACGTGCTCGGGCTTGAGCGGTTCGGCCGAAACGACCTCGGCCGGCACCTCGCCGCGATGCGCGGCCAGCTGCTGGCGGAAGGAAGTGATCATATCGGAGAGGGCGAACAAACGGCGGTTCTTCGCAACCAGTCGGATGAAGTTCGCCGCCAGGCCATCAATGCCGGCGCGATCCATCACCGCGCTGATGGCGCGCGCCTGCTCGTCCGCGGTGAACACCGGCGAGCGCACCAGGCGCGTCAGCTCGGTCGATTCGCCCAACAGGCCAGCCATGCGCTCCAGGCTCGCCGACACCGCGTCGAGCGCCTTCGCCTCATGCGCCAGTTCGAACAGGGCGCCTGCATAGCGCTGGGCCACCCCTGACACGATCGAAACAGCTTCTGTCACCGGTCAACGCTCTCATGCCGTTCGGACTCGCGCGCGGAACCGCGTAAGTCTTTGAAAGATTGAGCCTAATTTGGCTGACGTCAGAACCTTGCACAGGTCCTGTCCCCGAAGTCGGGGGTTGACTAGCACACACATTCTTGCAGCGCAACGTGGGCAGATCGAACCTTTGTTGGGGGGCGTTGAATCCCGGATCATTCTGGCATGCGTGCACTGCACCATTGGCGACCGCGCGGCCCCATCACCAATAGTCTCAAACCCACCGCGCCGGCAGGTCAGCCGGTTCCGTTTCGAGTGAAGTTGGTCTATCACCCGCCATCGTTGCCTCCGCCTTCGGTGTCCTTGTGAGCCCCGCCATGACCGTTGCTGATCGCCTTACCGCCATTCGCCACCGCATGGATCGCGCTGCCCGCGGCGTGGACCGCGCGCCGACTGACGTCACCTTGATCGCGGTGTCCAAAACCTTCGAGGTCGACGATATCCGCCCCGTCATTGCCGCCGGCCAGCGGGTATTTGGCGAAAACCGGGTGCAGGAGGCCAAGGCCAAGTGGCCGCTTTTGCGCGCTGAAACGCCGGACGTGGAGCTTCATTTGATCGGCCCGCTGCAATCCAATAAAGCGCGCGAGGCCGTGCAGCTGTTTGATGCTATCCACACCATCGACCGCGACAAGATCGCCGCCGAGGTCGCCAAGGAGATGCGCCGCGAGGGGCGCGTTCTTTCACTTTATATACAGGTCAATACGGGCCTGGAGCCGCAAAAGGCCGGCATTGATCCGCGCGAAGCGGTCGACTTCGTGGCCCGCTGCCGGTCGGAGCATGGCCTGGCGCCGGTCGGTCTCATGTGCATCCCCCCTGCGGAAGAAAACCCCGGCCCGCATTTCGCCCTACTGGCCAAACTCGCCGACACCTGTGGCGTGACACAGCTCTCGATGGGCATGTCGGCGGATTTTGAGATCGCGATCGCCATGGGCGCCACCCATGTGCGGGTCGGCAGTGCGTTATTTGGTCACCGCGGTTGAAGATGCTTTTCCGTTTTGGCCGGCAATCGGCAAGGTCCTGTCAGAAATGACGGTTCAAAGGGGCCGAATTCGCGGCCCGATCGGGTCAAAGGGCTGGATGACACGGAGTCGTTCACGATTAGGCAATTGGGCTCACCCAACCGTGACTCGCGATTTGGCGCGGATTTGCTTAGGGTCCGCCCAGTGAATGATTGGGGATAACATTGTGGTGCGACACTTTGGCATGACACTCGCCGCGTGCGTCGGCTTGCTCGCCCTGGGCTTAGCCCCGGCGACCGCCGAACCCATGCGGCCCGTTGCGGTGGTGGAGTTGTTCACCAGCCAAGGCTGTTCGTCGTGCCCGCCGGCCGACTTGCTGATGGGCGAGCTTGCCACCAATGACCAGCTCATCGTGCTAACCATGCCGGTGAACATCTGGGACTATTTGGGCTGGCGCGACACGCTGGCGACCCCTGAAAACACCTCGCGTCAGCGTGGCTATTCCGAGGCGCGCGGCGACCGGTCGGTCTACACGCCCCAGGTCGTCATCAATGGCCGCGAGCACATGGTCGGCTCCAACGCCAAGGCAATCGAGGCGCACATCGCCGTTGCCGCCGCCGAGGGTGGCCTCAAGGTGCCCGTGTCGGTTGAGCGCATCGGCGATTTGTTGCGCGTGGACATCCCCGCCTATGACCAGCCGACCCGCAAGGCGGTGATCTGGCTTGCGCTCTATGAGCGCACCCGCGAGGTGCCCATCAAGCGCGGTGAGAATGAAGGCCAGAAGATCACCTACACCAATGTGGTGCGCCGCCTGCAGCCATTGGGCATGTGGAAAGGCGAAGCTAAGACCGTCGAAGTGCCGCTCGCCGTCAATGAGCGGTCCGGCTCGATTGGCTGCGCTGTGATGATCCAGGTTGATTCGTCCGGTCGTCCGGGCCCGATCCTGGGCGCCGCGGTGCTCGCCACCTTGTCGAACTGACTGTGTGTCGATCCGGAGTGCGCCGGTCCGGCCCGCTCAGTCCTCATCCCCATCATCGACCGCAATCATGGCCCTGAGCGCCAGGCCTTCGCCGCGCTCCGCCATCAGCCGTTCCTCGGCCGCCACGCGGTCCTTAATCTTCAGCCGCTCGCTGGCGCTCTTCAATTGGCCGCACGCGGCCAGGATGTCGCGTCCTCGCGGGGTGCGAATCGGAGACGCATAGCCCGCCCGGTTCACGACGTCGGCGAAGGTCTCGATCGTGTCCCAGTCGGAGCACTGATACTTCGAGCCCGGCCACGGATTGAACGGGATCAGATTGATCTTGGCCGGGATGCCCTTCAACAGCCTGACAAGCTCGCGCGCATCCGCCGGCCGATCATTGACGCCCTTGAGCATGACATATTCGAACGTGATGCGCCGCGCGTTCGACAGCGCCGGATAGGCCCGGCAGGCGTCCAAGAGCTCGGCGATCGGATATTTGCGATTAAGTGGCACCAGCTCGTCGCGCAAATCATCCCGCGTGGCGTGCAGCGAGACGGCGAGCATGACGCCCATCTCCGCGCCGGCCCGGGCAATATTGGGCACCACACCCGAGGTCGACAGCGTCACTCGGCGCTTGGAGAGCGCGAGACCATCGCCATCGGTCGCGATCTCCAGCGCTGCCTTGACGTGATCGAAATTATAAAGCGGCTCCCCCATCCCCATCATCACGATGTTGGACACAAACCGCCCCTCGCGCGGCACGATCGCCCCTTGTGGCGTTGATCGCTCGGGAAAGTCGCCAAGCCGCTCGCGGGCGACCAGGATCTGGCTGACGATCTCCTCGGCGGTGAGGTTGCGCACCAGTTTTTGCGTGCCCGTGTGGCAAAACGAGCAGGTCAGCGTGCAGCCCACCTGGCTGGAGATGCACAGCGTGCCGCGCCCCTCCTCGGGGATATAAACCGTCTCGATCTCCACCGGCCGCCCGGCGCCGCGCGGCGGAAACCGCACCAGCCACTTGCGGGTGCCGTCGACCGAGATCTGCTCGGACACCACCTCGGGCCGCTGGATGGAATAATGCTCAGCCAAGCGAACCCGCAGGTCCTTGGAGATGTTGGTCATGCCATCGAACGAATCGACGCCGCGCAAGTAAATCCAGTGCCACAGCTGCTGTACGCGCATTTTGGCCTGGCGCGGCTCCACGCCGGCCGCAATCACGGCCTCGGCGAGCTCGGCGCGGGTCATGCCGACGAGATTGGGCTTCTCGTCGCGCGTGGCGACCACTTCGGCCGTCTTCATGAACGCCGGTACGGCCTCGGCGGCAACGCTGGTTGGGATCACGGTGTCAGGTCCTGTCATAGGGATGGCATGTAGCGCTAAAGCCGGGCTATTCCTAGGGCCATGGCGCCTTCCAGACGGGGTCGCCTCCCGCTTTACATCGCGAAAGGCCGCGCCGTGTCCGCAACACAGTATCCCAAACTCATCACCCGCCGTGACGACGCGCCGCTGCAACGCTGGCCAAGCGATGATGGGAAAGCCCTGACCTGGCACTCGCTGTTCGATTACGCCCGCACGGGCACGAGGGGCCTCGTCTCTGGCATCGCCATCTCGCCACCGGGCGATCGAGGCCGCCGTCACCGGCATGCGCAGGCCGAATTCTACTATATCCTCGACGGCAAGGGCCGCATTGAGGTGGGCGATGTTTGGTTCACCGTCTCGGCCGGCGACGCGCTCCACATCCCCGGTGACGCTTGGCACCGCATTCAAAATAACGGGCCCGCTGACCTTCGGTTGGTCTATGTGTTCCCGGCCGACTCCCTTGACGATGTGATCTATATCTTCGACGAAAGCCCCGACGGCCCATCGCCCGCTGTCGTCAGCGTTCAAGCGACTTAAAAATCCGTGGCGATCCCGGAGACTTCCCAATCGCCATAGCGTACTGGTTCCGCCCCGCCGCGGCCATTGACTTCCTTGGGCGACGG
>CALSBD010000258.1:0-5498 GCA_943373055.1 Rhizobium sp. Q54 | reverse complement strand
TTCCGCGTCGTCGGCGCAGCGGAACGCAACGTGGTGCACGCTACCGGCGCCAGGCTGATGGGGGCGGGCGCCGGGCTCGACGGTGACGTGCAGCTCCGCCGCCGGGCCGCCCTTGCCCATCTCATAGACGTGCGTCGTTTTGCCGATGGAGTCGGGCGCCTGATACTCGCGCACGCGGCGCATTTCATAGAGCACGGACAGGAACGCGTCGGTGGGTACCAAATCGGGCACGCTCATGCGGATTGGGCCGAGACCGCGGATCTGAAAGGCGGGGTCGATATCGGCGCGCGCCCAGGGATGTGCGTCGCCTTCGCCGCTGTCATCGACCAAAGCGAGCCGCTGGCCCTCGGGGTCCTCGAAATCGATGGTCAGACGGCCATCGACCGGGCGGATGCCGGAGTGGGCGATCTTGTGGCTGGACAGGCGGTCAGCCCAGAAGGCGAGTGCCTCTTCGCCCGCCACGCGCAGCGAGGTGCGGGTGATCGAGTGGGTGCCGCGCTTCTCGCGCGCGACCGGCCAATCGAAGAAGGTGAGGTCGGTGCCCGGGGTTGCCGCGCCATCGGCGTAAAAGAGGTGATAGGCGGACACGTCGTCCTGATTGACCGTCTTCTTGACCAACCGCATGCCCATGACACGCGTGTAGAACGCATAGTTGCCCGGCGCGTTGGCCGAAACGGCGGTCAGATGGTGGATGCCGTGAAGCTGCATGAAAATCCCCGAAAGGCCAGGAGCAAGCCCTCTGGCGCGTGTGTGGCGGGTCGATGCCAATCCGATCGTGGGTGATACGAGGCTGACGGCGGCTTGGTTCGCCGCGCGGGTCGTGTGGGTGTCATGACTGACATGCTAGTCAGTTTCGATGCTTGACACCGAAACGGCTTCGCTGTCACGTGCGACGCGGATAAACACGGATCTTGAGGTTTACATGGCGCGCGCCAAACGGTCGGTCAACACGCTCGGTACCGAGCTTTATCGGTCGATGGTGCGCTGTCGCACGTTCGAGGACCGCGTCGGTGAGTTGTTCGTGCGCGGTGGCACGGCCGGCTCCATGCTGCACTTGTCGATTGGCGAGGAAGGCGCGGCGGTCGGCGTCGCTTCGGCCTTGAAGGCGGGCGACACCTTCACCACCCACCATCGCGGCCACTCGATCTTCTTGGCGCGCGGCGCGGATCCTAATCGGATGATGGCGGAGATCGCCGGCGCGGAAAGCGGCTATTGCGCGGGCAAGGGTGGCTCGATGCACATCGCCGACATGGACCTTGGCCACCTGGGCGCCAACGCGATCGTTGGCGGTGGCATCCCCTCAGTGGTGGGCGCGGGGCTGTCGGCGAAGGTGCTTGGCCACGCGGGCGTGTCGGTCGCGTTCTTCGGCGACGGCGCGGCACAGCAGGGCATATTGTATGAGTCACTCAATATGGCGGCGCTGTGGAAGCTGCCGTGCCTGTTCGTGTGCATCAACAATCAATACGGCATGGGCACCCGCATCGACCAAGCGGCCGCGCGCACCGACATCGAGCAGCGCGCCATTGCGTTCGGTCTGGATGGCCGGCGGGTCAACGGCACCGACGTGGAGGCCGTACGCGCGGTGGCGGAGGATTTGATCGCCGGCGCCCGCGACGGCAAGCCAGGCTTTATGCTCGTTGACTGCTACCGGTTCTACGGCCATGCCCGCAAGGACAAGTCGCCCTATCGTGACGAAGCCGAAGAGGCGACGATGCGGGTGGAACGCGATGCGATCGCCTTCCAGCGCCAGCGGCTCACCCAGCGCGGCGAAGCGGCGGCGAGCGATCTTGACGCGATCGATGCGCAGGCCGCCACGGAGATGGATGCCGCGGTGGATTTCGCGCTGGCGGCGATGAAGCCCGGGGCGGAACATATGTTTACCGATGTCTACGCGCCCGATCAGCCCGCGCCCGAGCCGGTGGATCGGCGCATCGCCGAGGTGCTTGGCCGATGAACGCGCCCGTTGCCCCTGCCGCCCTGCCGGCCGTTTCCGAGACCACCTATCGCGACGCGGTGCGCGAGGCGCTGCGCGACGCCATGCTGGAAGACCCCACGATCATCGTGATGGGAGAGGAGGTCGGCCGCTATGGCGGCGCCTATGGTGTCACCAAGGGCATGCTGGCTGAGTTTGGCGAGAAGCGCATCATCGATACGCCGATCTCTGAGCCGGGCTTTGTCGGCGCGGCGGTGGGCGCGGCGATGACCGGGCTTCGGCCAGTGGTTGAGCTCATGTATGTCGACTTCATCGGCATGACCATGGACCAGGTTGCCAATCAGGCGGCCAAGATCCGCTACATGTTTGGCGGTCAGATTGGCGTGCCAATGGTGCTGCGCTCGCAAGGCGGCACGGGGCGTTCGGGCGCCGCGCAGCATTCGCAGTCGCTGGAAGCGTGGATCATGCATGTGCCAGGTCTCCGGCTCGCCATGCCCGGCACGGTGACGGACGCCTATCTCCTCACCCGCCATGCGCTCACGCTGCCGGATCCGGTGGTGCTTTTGGAGCACAAGTCGCTCTACACCCGCCCGGGCCGGCTTGATAAGACCGCGCCGGTGGACTGGGGCAAGGCGAAGATCCTGCGTCCGGGCCGGCATCTCTCCATCATCACCTATTCGCGCATGGTGCATTATTGCCTAGAGGCTGCCGAGGCTCTGGCGGGGGATGGCATTGAGGCGGAGGTGATTGACCTGCGCACGCTCAATCCGCTCGACCGCGCGACCGTGTGCGAGAGCGTGGCGCGCACGGGCCGGGCGTTGGTTGTCACCGAGGATACGTTGACGGCGGGTGTGTCGGCCGAGCTTGCCGCCATCATCATGGAAGGCGCGTTTGACTATCTCGAGGAGCCGGTGATCCGGCTCGCCGGTGAGGATATCCCCATCCCGGTGTCGCCCGCGCTGGAGGCCGGCTCCATCCCGTCGGTCGCTCGCATCATCGACACGGCACGGAGGCTCGCGCGGCGATGAAGGGCATGGTGCTGATGCCCCGCCTCGGCGAGACGATGGAAGAGGGGACGCTGAGGGCCTGGCTCGTCAAGCCGGGCCAAGCCTTCAAGCGCGGTGACGTGATCGCCGAGGTGGAAACCGACAAGACCGTGGTGGAGATGCCGGCGCTGGAAGCCGGCACGGTCGCTGAGCTGTTGGTGGACATTGGCGCCGTGGTGCCGGTGGGCGCGCCGATCGCCCGGCTTGAAGGTGCCGATGCCGCGCCCGCGAGCCCCTCGGCGCCGAGCGTCGCCACGGCGTCGCCCGCGCCCACCTCTGCTTCGGCTGTCGTACTTGCGGATACCGGAATTGCGATCGCCGACAAGGTGCGTGCCTCGCCGGCCGCGCGGGCGAAGGCAAAGGTGCAAGGGCTCGCGCTTGCCGCGATCACCGGCACCGGCGCGCGTGGGCGTGTGCAAGGCTGGGATGTCGATGCCGCCGCCAGCGGCGTGGTGTCTGCGACCGACGCGGCCGGGTTGACATTGTCGAGCCGGGGCAGCGGAGCGAAGCGGCCGGTTTTGTTCCTGCACGGTTTTGGTGGCGATCGGGAGAGCTTCCTCTCGCTAGAGATCCCGCTGGCCAACTCCCGCCGCACGCTGTCGATCGATTTGCCCGGCCACGGCAAGGCGCTCACCCATCCGGCGAGCGGCTTTGAGCCCATGGCCGATGCGGTCATCGCCGCGCTGGACGTGGCGGGCGAGAACCGCGTCCACCTGGTCGCCCATTCCATGGGCGGTGGGGTGGCGATCGCGCTCGCCTTAAAGGCGCCGGCGCGGGTCGCCTCGCTCACCTTGATCGCGCCGGCGGGCGTGGGGCCAATTGTGAACACCCGCCTTTTGAAGCGCTATGCCGAGGCGCGCGACGAGACGATGGTGAGCTTGGCGATCGAGCAGTTCGTCGGGCCGCAGTCCAAGCTGCCTCGTGCCATTGCTGCCCATATTGCTGCCAGCCGGTCTGATCCGCGCCGCATGGCCGCGCTGGAGCGTGGGCTTCACGGGATGATTGAGGAGTCTCAGCAGCGACTATTGCCGGTTGAGCGCCTGGCCGAGATTGCCGCGCCGGTGCGCGTCATTTGGGGGCTTGATGACAAGGTCCTGCCGGCCGACCATGCCGACCGGTTGCCGGGCGGCGTGGCGCTGCATCGCTTTGTCGGCATTGGTCACATGCCGCAGGTCGAAATCCCGCGCGAGGTCTTGAAGATCGTGCAGGCGGCGATCGCGGGCGAGTGAGCGCTCACGCGCCGCGGATTGAGCGTGCCGGGCCTGACCAGTCCGAGCCATCCAGATTGGCGATCAACAGTCGGGCGGGATCGACCGGGCCAGGCAACGTGATGTGGTTAAGCGGCACCGGATCAAAGCCGAGCGGGCCGTAGTAAGGCCGGTCGCCAACCAGGATCACCGCGCCGACGCCGAGCGACCGCGCCGCGGCCAGCACGTGGCGGATCAGCGCCTTGCCTGCGCCGCGATCCTTGAAATCGGGATGCACGACAAGCGGGCCCAGGATCATGGCCGGCCGACCGCCGATGGTGATCGGCGTCAACCGCACCGAGCCGCCAATGCGGGCGCCAAACAGCGCGACGAAGGCGAGGGCGGGATCATGCGGCACGCCCTCGCGCAGGCGAAACGCCGTGCGGGCGAACCGGCCGGGGCCAAAGGCGATTTCGTGCAAGGTCTCGATGGTGGCGTCGTCGGCGGGCTGTTCAGCCCGGATCACGAACGGCACTGAGACGGGAGCCTGAACCCCCTCGGACGAGTGAGGAGCGGCAGGAAGGATGAGGGCAGCGGACAGGGAAGACGTCAGCGACATGGCAAGACCCAAGATGGCATGATCCGGAGGCGAGGCGATTTTCATCGGTGCCTCGCGCGCCCCGGTGCCCCTTGGGCACCTGTGGGATCGTTAGGCAGCCGGAGACGCGGCGTGACGGCGGTCACGGCCGGTCGATCGTCGTCGCAAGCTCAGTGTCGTCAAAATCATCCGATGGCTTCCTTTGATATATGGCGAAGTATCAGCGAACCTCGCGCAGGGCAAGGCCTGGATCGAGGGAGTTGATTTTTGGTTGCGCTAATCTATTTAACTCTAATTGGTTGTATTGCCGGCTCGATCCCCCGGCGCCTGGCCCGCTCGTCTTCGTGGCTTGCGACATCATCCCCACCGCGCCGCACGCCCATGTGCGCAGATGCCGCGAAATTCATCCTACGGAGCGGTTTTCCTCGCGTGCGTCTTGGGTTATCGCTCACTTATGTTTCGTTTGGCTCATCTGTCCGATCCCCATCTTGGCCCGCTGCCCGAACCGCGCCTCAGGGAACTGATGTCGAAGCGGGTGCTTGGCTATTTGAACTGGCGGCTGCATCGCGGCGGCGCCATGCGCCCGGCCGTGCTCGATGGCCTGGTGGCAGATGTGCGCGCCCACGCGCCCGACCACGTGTGCGTGACCGGCGACATCGTCAACATCGCGCTTGATGCTGAGCTGGAGCCCGCGCGCCAGTGGCTGGGCGAGCTTGGCGCGCCCGCTCAGGTCT
>CALSBD010000257.1:0-5513 GCA_943373055.1 Rhizobium sp. Q54 | reverse complement strand
TCCGCGACGCGCGGGTCCATCAGATCCTGGAGGGCACCAACGAAATCATGCGCGTCATCATCGCGCGCGATCTGTTGGGGTGACACGACGCCCGCTGGCTGGGCGAGGGGGAGACACCGCATGACCGAGGCGACCCGCGATCTCATCGTCGAGCACAAAGGCTCGGCCGGGCTCATCACGCTCAATCGCCCCGAGGCGCTCAACGCGCTGACCCACGACATGGCCCGCGGCATCCGCAAGGCGCTCGAACGTTGGATCGACGACGATCGCATTCGCCACGTGCTCATCAAGGGGGCGGGCAGCAAAGCGTTCTGTGCCGGTGGTGATCTGCGCGATCTCTACGACACCGGTGTCGTGAAGGGTCGCAAGGGCTCGGCCGAGCAGCTCGCCTTCTTCGCCGACGAGTATCGCCTCAACGCCTATATCCATGCCTACCCCAAGCCCTTCATCGCCCTCGTCGATGGCATCGTCATGGGCGGCGGTGTCGGCGTGTCGATGCATGGGCGCTATCGGGTGGGGTCGGAAAAACTGATGTTTGCTATGCCCGAGGTCGGCATCGGCTTCTTTCCCGACGTCGGCGGCACTTACATGTTGCCCCGGCTGAAGGGCGAGGCGGGCACGTTTTATGCGCTCACCGGCGAGCGCGTGCGCCAGGCTGAGGCGTTCGCGGTCGGCATCCTCACCCACACCACCCCGTCCGCTCGCTTCGCCGAACTGGAAGCCGCGCTGATTGAGGCCCATGAGGTCAAGCCGGTGCTGGACCAGTTCCACGCGGCCCCCGACACCACGAGCGTGGCAAGCCGGCTCACCGCCATTGACCGCCTGTTCAGCGCGCCCTCAGTGGAAGAGATCTTAAGCGAGCTGGATGCCGAAGCCGGCGAACATGCCGAGTTTGCCACCAAGGCGGCCGCTGCCATTCGTGCCAAGTCGCCACTGAGCGTCACGCTGGCCTTACATCAGATGCGCATTGGCCGGGATTTGTCCTTTAATGACGCGATGGTGATGGAATTCCGCATCGTCAATCGTATTCTGTGCGGACATGACTTTTATGAGGGAATCCGCGCCGTGATCATCGATAAGGACAATCACCCGCGCTGGCGCCCGGCAAGCCTTGCCGGCGTTGATCCCGCCGAGGTGGCTGGCCACTTCGCCCCGCCGCCCAGTGGCGATCTGAAGATCCGCTGACCCACCCACGTCGACTGCGACGGAGACCTCTCCATGGCCACGGCCCCGATCCCCCCGGCTCCTGCTGCCCCGATCGCCCGCGAGATGAAAGCGCCGCCGCGCACGGTGCCGTTTCGCCCCGGCGACATGCCGGCCGTGGTGGAGGAAAAAACCGGTCGACTGCCGTTCCGCGTCAGCCTCGTGCTCGTCTGGTATATGCGCGCGCTCGCCATTGTTTACCTCGGCGTCGGCATCGCTCAATGGGCCGTCATCATTGGCCTCGTTTCGTGGAACGGGGTGATGCTCACCGAGATGACCTTGCCGCTGCAGGCCGGCACCATCTATTTCGCCGTGGTCGATCTCGTCGCCGCGATCGGCCTGTGGCTGATGGCTCCGTGGGGTGGGGTGGTGTGGCTGTTGTCATGCATGTCACGGGTGATGCTGCACACCGCGTTCATGACCACTTTTGGGCAAGAGAACGTCATGGTCGCCATTCAGATCTTGTCGATTTTGCTCTATCTCCTGTTGACCTTCCTGGCCGACCGCGAGGAGCGCTTGCGCCAATAGGCGCGCGCCCGTCGCCACACACCCAACCAGTTCAAAAAAGACCACGCACAACACGGGGGAACATCATGGCTTCAATCGCCTTCCTGGGCCTTGGCAATATGGGCGCGCCCATGGCGCTTAACCTCCTCAAGGCGGGCCACCAGGTCACCGGCTATGATCCGTTCCCCGCTGCGGGTGAAAAGCTAGCCGCCGCCGGTGGCGCGGTTGCCGGATCGATCGCCGGTGCGGTGTCGGGTGCTGAGATCGTCATCTCCATGCTGCCCGCCGGCCCGCAGGTTGAGGCGGCTTATTTGGGCGCCGACGGCGTGGTGGCTCATATAGCGGCGCCCGCGCTCCTCATCGATTGCTCCACGATTGACGTGGACCGCGCCCGTTCGGTCGCTGCCGCCGTCGCGGCGAAAGGCCACCGGTTCCTCGATGCCCCGGTGTCGGGCGGCACGGGCGGCGCGGCGGCTGGCACGCTCACCTTTATGGTGGGTGGCGATGAGGCCGCCTTTGCCGATGCCAAGCCGATCCTGGAGGCCATGGGCAAGACGATCGTGCACGCGGGCGGTGCCGGCACCGGTCAAGCGGCCAAGATCTGCAACAATATGATCCTGGGCATTTCCATGGTCGCGGTGTGCGAAGGCTTCGCGCTCGCCGAAAAGCTCGGTCTCGACGCGCAAAAGCTGTTCGACATCTCGTCGAAATCCTCAGGCCAGTGCTGGTCCATGACCACCTATTGTCCCGTTCCGGGCCCGGTGCCGACATCGCCGGCCAATCGCGATTACGTGCCCGGCTTCACCGCCGCGATGATGCTGAAGGACCTGAAGCTTGCGCAGGACGCCGCCCAGTCGGCCGGGGCGGCCATTCCGCTGGGCGCGGAGGCCGCGCAGCTCTATCAGCTGTTCGTGTCGGCCGGTCACGCAGGCGTGGATTTCTCCGGCATCATCAAGTTGCTGCGCGGCGGCTAAGCGCCGACCAGCGCTTGGGGCTCACGCGTCGCTGGGCGCCGTGTATTCGGGTCGCTGTTCGGGCAAGCGTCCCAATAGATGCTTGATTGACCGCTTCATGGCGTTCTTCGTCGCCACCCCTTGGCCGATCAACAGGCCCAGCGGGGTGAGCGAGCGGAACACCAGATGCATGGGCTCAAAGCGCACATGCCAATCGGCCTTATAGCCCTCGGTACCGATCGACATGTCGAACCGCGTGTCGCCGCAGTCGACCGCCGTCTTGATTTGGTGGTCCATGTGCAGCCGGCCAGGCGAGTAGCGGCCGAACTGTTCAAAATCAAACCCCGTGAGGATCAGCGTGTGGACGCCATCCTTGCGCACGGCCAGATGAACGCCCGCGATCGCGCCGCCCACCGTCATCACGTCGACCCGGATCGCCGGATCATCCGCCGCCGCCGCCGCCATCGCTTGATAAAAGTCGAACCGGCCGGGATCCGAATAGGGATCGGGCGCGCCTTTGTCCTGGAAGCGGGTAGCGCGGAAGCGGGTGAACTCGGCCATCGCCTCGGCGATTTCGGTACGGTCGATGAGGTGTCGCCAGGTCGGCGCCGCCAGCCGCTTGGTAAGCTGGCGTGTCTTTTTGTCGATATCCTTACCGAGCCATTTCGGCATATGCGCCGCGCGCCACGCGCTGTGATTGCTTCCAACGTCCAATACACTGCGCCGGCACGCGAGCTCGACCACGCCCAATTCACCGAAAACGAGCGTGAAATCATCCAGTGCGTGCTGCGGCACCTTGGTGATCAGCAGGAGATCGAAGCCTTTTATGACCTGCAAGATACGCGAGCGGATATCGTCTCGACCGATCAATTCGGCTCGAAAAGCCGGATCGATCAATGGAACCATGTAATCAACCACCGCGTCATCAGGTATAGACAAGCATCGCGCACCGTAATGCCGGCGCTCGGACAACGGAACTGCGACCAAAAGCTGATTATTTGACGCCGCGCGCACCGTCAAAACGAAGGGCGGGCGCTGCATGACAGCCGAAATGTGTGCATAGACCCCGGAAATCCACACTGGCGCTTGAAACGCGGTTGCATCGGAGCGCGAAAAAAGGTCAGCATAGTCCGCATGCCGAACACTTTCGGCGCCCTCCAAGGCAACGGTAACCGCCACCTCATGCAGGGGCTTTGGGGAAACCGAGTACGCAGGCTGCACGGACATGGGGACTCACGGGTGCGCGGTCGGAGCGACCTTTCTCAACTCAATCATGAAACTTGTTCCAGAGTGTTAAAGGCCTTGTGAGATAAGAAGCGGCGGTGCGCGACCGAACGGCACGGTCACGTGAGGAGGAAACCGGCTTGAACGTGGACGGGACGTCCAAGCCCGAAGAAGGTGAGTAGATGGACATTCTTTTGCGCTTGCCGCTGGGGGCCTTGCGCCGTTGGCATGTCGAGCTGTGCGAGCGTCTCGCGCGGCTGGGGCATCGCATCGCGGTGGAACGCGTCCCGTTGGGCGAGGCAGCGCCGATTGTCGATCGCATCCGCGCGCTCGAGACCCGCTTCTATGGCCTGCGCCGGGGCGGTGCGGCGGCCGTGGTTCCCCACGACTCCATCAACCGCTTTGAGCGTCCCGAGGACTTCAGCGCCCATCTCGTCTTGTCGCTTGGCCCCCGCCTTGATGGCGGCCGTGAGCCGGCGTTGGAGCTATATGTCACCGCCGACGACCTCGCGGTCGATCCTGGCCTTGCGGCAAGCTGGGTGGGTGGGCGCGTGCCCACGCTCGTGGTGCGCCATGGCACCACCGAGGAGGTGGTCGCCTGGGCGCGCCCCGCCGTCGACGATAGCCGCGCGACAACCGCCGCCCTCGACGATATGGCCGGCCGCGCGATCACCTTGTGCCTGGCGGCCATCGCGCGCCAAGGCCACACCGCCACTGATCCCATCCCCGCGACTGCGTCCGCCTTGCCGCCGCCACCCGGTCGCATCGTGCGCAAGGTCGCATTGGACGCGGCCAAGTACCTCGCCAAGTCACTGATCAAGCAACTTGGTGTGCGCTCAGATTGGAAAGTCGCCTGGCGCCGGATCGACGATCGCGACATCTGGGACGACCTGACCATTCGCCACGACGAGTTCCAAGAAATCGCCGACACGGGCGAGTGCTACTATGCCGATCCGTTCCCCGTGGCCGCGAAAGGCCGGGTTGACGTGTTCGTGGAGGATTTTCGCTACGCCAATGGCCGGGCGATGCTCTCCGTCATCCCCTTTGGCGAGGCCGGGCCGGCCGGTCCGATTGAGCCGGTGTTGGAAGAGCCCGGCCATTTGTCCTATCCGCTGGTTTTCGAGCGCGATGGGCAAATGTGGATGATCCCTGAGACCGGCTATGATCGGCGTGTCAGCCTTTACCGTGCATCGCGCTATCCGTTCGGCTGGGAGCGCGTCGCCGACCTCGTCACCGGCATCACTGCCAGCGATGCCACGATCCTGGAGCACGAGGGGCTGCATTATCTCTTCCTGGTCGACCGCGACGGCGATGCCGGGTCCTATTCGGACACCTTGCGCATTTATTGGGCGCCACGCTTTGACGGCCCGTATCGGCCGATCGACCAGGATCCCGTGCTCATTGACGCCGGCGCCGCGCGCCCGGCGGGCGGCTTCGTGCGCCGGCAGGGTCGCTTGCTGCGCCCGGTGCAAGACTGCACAGACGGCTATGGTGGCGCGATCGGTCTGGCCGAAGTGCTCCGCCTCGACCCGCGCGGCTTCCAACAACGCTTCTTAAGCCGCATCGCCCCGGTCCCCGGCGCCGCTTATCGTGGCCTGCACACCATCAACCGAGCCGGCCCGATCG
>CALSBD010000256.1:0-5517 GCA_943373055.1 Rhizobium sp. Q54 | reverse complement strand
TCGTCTCCGCCGCCGGATCGCGTCCGGCGGCGTTTGCCCGCTTGAATTCACCTTGCTCGCCTTTAGGGGCCTAGGTCATGTCCCAGCCCGAAATGAAAGGCCCCTCCCAGCGCATGCTGCGGGTGGGCGAACTGATCCGCCATGCGGTGTCGGATATCCTCTCGCGCGGCGAGGTGATGGACCCCGACCTGGAGCGGCAGATCATCACCGTGCCCGAAGTGCGCATGTCGCCCGACTTGAAAGTCGCGACCGTGTTCGTCATGCCGCTGGGTGGCAAGAACCAGGACAAGATCGTCAAAGCGCTCAACCGTAATGCCAAATGGCTGCGCGGTCAGATCGCGCGGCGGGTGGAGATGAAGTTCGCCGCCGACGTGCGCTTCAAGCTTGATACCCGCTTTGACGATGACGCCAAGATCGAGACCTTGCTGAAGTCCGATCCGGTTGCCCGCGACATCGATCCGGCCGATAAGCCGCAGAGCGACACGCCCTAACGACACCCCCACGGTGACACCGGCGCCGCTCGATGGGCGCCAGCGTTTCCCTTTTTTTGGATGACCGGCGCACGTGGGCCGCTCCCCGCCTGCCGCCTGAGGACGACACGATCATGAACGGGAAGAAGCGCAAGTACGCCGAAGTGCACGGCTGGGTCATTCTTGACAAGCCGGTCGGCATGACCTCCACCCAGGCGGTTGGCAAGGTGAAGCGGCTGTTCAACTGCGGCAAGGCCGGCCACGCCGGCACGCTCGATCCGCTCGCGTCGGGGTGCTTGCCGATTGCGTTGGGAGAGGCGACCAAGACCGTCTCGTTCGTCATGGATGGCCGCAAAGTCTATCGGTTCACCGTGCGCTGGGGCATCGAGACCACCACCGACGACACCGAGGGCCCGGTCGCCGCCACCTCCGACAGCCGCCCCGAAGCCGATGCGATCCGCGCGATCCTGCCCGAGTTCACCGGCGAAATCCTGCAGGTGCCGCCCGCCTTTTCCGCCGTCAAGGTCGATGGCGAACGCGCCTATGACTTGGCCCGTGACGGCGAAACCGTCGAGCTGGAGGCCCGACCAATCCAGGTGCACCGGCTTGATCTCGTTTCGACACCGGATGCGGACACGGCGGTGTTTGATTGCGAGTGCGGCAAAGGCACCTATGTGCGCGCCCTCGCCCGCGACATGGGCCGGCGGCTGGGCACGCGGGGCCACGTAATTGGCCTGCGTCGCTTGCTCACCGGCCCGTTCGGCGAGGACGACATGATCGGCTTTCCCGATATCGAGGCCGCTGCCGTGGACGGCGCCGTGCCGCCGGAGAACCATGAGCAGGTGATGTTGCCGGTGGAGACCGCGCTGGAAGAGGTGCCCGAAATCCCGCTCACCCGAGATCACGCAGCGCGCCTGCGCTCCGGCCAAGCGGTGATCCTGCGGGGTCGGGACGCCCCGCTGCCGGGCCCCGCCTGGGCCTCGTGCCAGGGCGAGCCGGTCGCCATCGGCGAGGTGATGGAAGGCATGCTCCACCCGCGCCGGGTGTTCTTGCTTCCCAATGCCGGGGCGTGAAATAGTTTCCCCCATCTGCAACGCCGCGCGACCGTGATGCGCCGCGACGGGGTTCAAACGGGGGGCATCCATGACAACGGGTAAGACACCGGCGATCATCGCCCTGAGCCTCGGCGTGATGCTGGGGATGGCGGTGGATCCGGCCGCGGCGCAGTCGCGCTGCCGGGTCACCGATCCAACCGGCACGCCACTCAACATCCGCGCGACGCCCAATGGCGCCATCATCGGCCGCGCGGCCAATGGCGTGCTTGTCTCCATCGTCGAGACCGCCTCGGACAATCGCGGCCGGGCGTGGGCGCTGATCCGCCCGGCGACCGGCGGCGGCGCGGTCGGCTGGGTATTCCGCGAATTCGTGTCCTGCTTCTGACGAAAGCTTTGGCGCGGATTGGCGTTGAACCGATGACGGAAAGGCACCGACGGACCGACCCGACCGACTTTCAAAACAGGTGCTAGCGCGTGATCCCAATAAGTGGAAACCGGTTATTGGGGAGGGATCACGCGTTCACATAGACTTAGAGCGCCGATCTGATGCAATCAGATCAAAAAACGCTCGACGGTCGGCAAGACCCGACGAGGCAATCAAATCCGGGCGAAGACGCCGTCGCAATCGCGCGGGATCTCGCGCTCATCAAGGCCCCATTCGCGGGCTGGGCCATCGGGCAGGGCCTCTACGCTCAGCCGGCCGGTCTCGATCCGGGTGAGGCGGCGCTTCGCCTTGGTGGCGGTCAGCGCGACGCCGTCGATGGCAACCACCTCCACCTCCGCGGTCTTGCCCGGCTTGAGGCCAAGCCGCCGAACGGGCAACACGAGGGTGAGCGGGGTGAGCGGCAAGTCAACATCGCGCGCGCCCGCCAAGTCACCGCGTGCTTGACCGGATGCATCCGACCACTGGCCATAGCCATCATGGCGCAAGGCCAGCGTGGCGCCGCCGACCGCGGTGACATGGATCGAACGCGTGCCGCCCCACTCGGCGTCCAGCACCAGCCGGTAGCGCAGCCCGTAGGGCGCGGCGATGGGGCCGGACACAAGACCGCCCTCGATCGTCACCGTTGTGTCCGAAGTGCGGATCACACAGTGCTCCAGGCCCTCGTCCAGGAGCGAGCGCCAGCGAACGACATCGATGCGATCCATCAAAAAGTCTCGCGGAAAGATGAGGCAAGGACGGGCGCGAGGGGGCGGCCCGGAAAGGGCGCGGGCCGAGACGGCCGCGCCCTTGGCTCGGCGCCGATCAGCGCGGCGCCAGGATCATGGTCATCTGGCGGCCTTCCAGACGCGGATCGGATTCCACCTTGGCGATGTCAGCCAGATCATCGCGCACGCGCACCAACAGGGCGATGCCCAAATCCTGGTGCGCCATCTCACGACCGCGGAACCGCAAGGTGACCTTGACCTTGTCACCCTCCTCGAAGAAGCGGATCGCCGCCTTCATCTTGACCTCGTAATCGTGGTCATCGATGTTGGGACGCAGCTTGATCTCCTTGATCTCGACGATCTTTTGGTTCTTGCGCGCTTCGGCAGCCTTTTTCTGGGACTGATACTTGAAGCGGCCATAGTCGAGGATCTTGCACACCGGCGGCGCGGAATTGGGCGAGATCTCCACCAGATCAAGACCGGCCTCCTCGGCCATGTCGAGCGCTGTGAAGAAGGGAACAACACCCACGTTCTTGCCCTCGGCGTCGATCAACTGGATCTGAGGGGTTCCGCGAATTTCGCGGTTCACGCGCGGGCCGTCTTTAGACGGCGGCGGAGCTCGAAAAGGACGGCGAATGGTCGTAGTCTCCTCTGAAGACAATGATAAGCCGGAAGCGCCCTTAGCCCCGTGCGCCCATGCGCCGAGGACCCGGTTGGAGCCTGATCCGACCCTCGCCAAAATCTGCCGAAATGGCGCTCAAGTCAATGGAGCAAGCGTGGGTTCCGCAAAGTCCCCACCGCGCCGACCCGGTCGACGCCGGTTTGACGCCTCAATAGGCGAACTCATCGAACACCGGATCGATCCGGCCGCCCCACGCCCCATGATAAAGCACCAACAGCCGCTCCGCGAAGGTCTCGCCGGTGGCGAGGATTTCATCGAGCGGGGCGAGATAGTGGCTCTCGTCGGCGTTTGACAACGCGTCGATCCGGCCGCGCCGGCGCAGCCCCTCGCGCGAAAGGGCGACCACCTGCCGGGCGACATCAAGCACATTGCCGCCACGAAACGACGTCTTGAGCCCGTGGCGCGGCACCCGATCCCGCAGTGCCTGCCGCTCCTCGGTGCTCCAGTCCTTCACCAGCTCGACCGCCTGATCGAGGATGCCCTGGTCATAGAGGAGCCCGACCCAAAACGCCGGCAGGGCCAACAGCCGCCGCGTCGGGCCGGCATCCGCGCCGCGCATCTCCAGGTATCGCTTCAGCCGCACCTCGGGGAACAGCGTGCCCAGGTGATTGATGAAGTCACCCAAGTTCGGCTCGATGTCCGGCCACGCGGCCTTGGTCGCGCCGGTCATGAACTGGCGGAAGGTGACATGGGTGGCGTCGTGATAGGTCTCGCCACGCTTGACGAAATACATCGGCACGTCGAGCGCCCATTCCACATAGCGCTCATAGCCAAAGTCAGCATCGAACACGAACGGGATCATGCCGGCGCGCTGGTTGTCGGTGTCGCGCCAGATCTCCGAGCGATACGACAGGAAGCCGTTGGGCTTGCCTTCCGTAAATGGCGAGGCGGCGAACAGCGCGGTGGCGATCGGCTGCAGCGCGATCGACGCGCGCATCTTGGCGACCATGTCGGCTTCGGACGAGAAGTCGAGATTGACCTGCACGGTGCAGGTCCGAAACATCATGTCGAGGCCGCGGGTTCCCACCTTGGGCATATAGGCCGACATGATCTTGTAGCGCGACTTGGGCATCACCGGCGTCTCGTCGCGCGTCCACTTCGGGCTCATGCCCAGACCCAGGAAGCCGATGCCGAGCGGACGGGCGATCTCGCGCACCTGCGCCAAGTGGGCGTGCATTTCACGGCAGGTGTGATGCAGCGTGGTCAGCGGCGCACCCGACAGCTCAAACTGGCCACCCGGCTCCAGGCTGATCGCGCCACCGCCGACCGGATCGGCCAGACCAATGATCGCCTCGCCATCATGGATCGGCTCCCAGCCTAAAAGCCCCTCCATGCCGGTCAGCAGCCGCTCAATGCCGCGCGGACCGTCATAGGCGACCGGCGTGCGGTCAGCCATGTGGAAGCCGAACTTCTCGTGCTCCGTCCCCAGCCGCCATTTCTCACGTGGCTTCTCGCCACCGGCAATGTAATCGACAAGCTGGCGTACCGAGACAATCGGCTCGGCATTCTGGGTATCGCGCGCCATGGGGGCTCCGCTCATCACCGGCGAGAACCGCCGAGGGACATCAATGCACGCGCGACAGCCAGGTCAATCCCGCAAGACCCCCAGCCACCCGCGCCCACGCCCCGCACATAGGGATCAACCCCCGTCATGGTCAACCACCCGAAGTGGGAGGCGAGGGGGGAAGGGGGAAATGTGATGGGGGGTGTGATTTAGGCGTTGGGTTTGGTGGGTGGGGGTTGGGGGGTCATCACATCTTGGAGGAACTGATGGAACGGCGCGGACTCGTCGGTTCGGCCAAGGCTGTCAAGGACTTTGGCCAGGGTTCGCAGCGAGATCAGATAGTATCGTCCGAAGACCTGTGGTCGTTCTGAAGCCAGTTTGGTGTGAAGCCTGGCGGACTCTCGAGCCGCCTCGAGCGCCTGTTCCCGCCGCCCAAGGTTCGAGAGGAAATTAGCAAGGTTATTCAGCGACGCCCCGAGATTGGGCGTGAAGGCGTCCGGTCGCGCGCTGGCGAGCGCGCGATAGAGGTCCACCGCCTCCTGAGCCGCCTCGAGCGCCTGTTCCCGCCGCCCAAGCTCCGAGAGGATATTGGCAAGGTTATTCAGCGACGCCGCGAGATCGGGCATGAAGGCGTCCGGTCGCGCGCTGGCGAGCGCG